>CASGHA010000001.1 GCA_949319355.1 uncultured Methanospirillaceae archaeon
GTGCGGTACCTGAAGTCCCTCGGGTCCAGGGTCACAGTGGTCGTCCGTGATGCCCCCATCCTCAATGACGCGACGCTCAACGAGGCAATCGGACTGGGCATTGACCGGGACGCAGACCTCCTCGTGACCGGAGGTGCCGGAAATGAGCTTGGGATCAGGTTTGACCTGATGTCGCCCCGCCTCCTTCACGAGTTTGACACTGCAAGCCTGGTTATCTCGAAGGGAATGGCAAATTACGAATCCCGGAGGGAATACGATGACCTCCCGCCGGTGGCGTACCTCCTTGCAGCGAAGTGCCTCCCCATCGCTGAAGACCTCGGGGTGCCCCACGGCAGCAAGGTCGCATTATTGCGAAAATAGGAAATTATGCGCCCCAGACTGCCTGGTACAACGGGACCGTCCTGTAGTCTCCAATGAGAGGCCTATTATCTTCCAGTGACAATCATCAGGTATGGTAACAGTTGCGGGCCTGCCCATAGGATGGGCCCTGGTCGTGCTGGGTACGCTCCTCCTGGTCCTTGAAGCCTTCAATCCCGGTTTCTTCGTAGCGGTACCGGGCACGGTCCTGATCATCCTTGGGATCCTTATCCTGCTTGGGGTCGATATCTTCTCATCCCCCCTGGGTATCCTGCTTGGTGTTGTCATTGCGCTCATCGCAGCGGGTGTTACGGTCTGGATGTACAGCCGGATAGCTCCCGACCAGAAGCCGATGACGACCAGCCGGGACTCGCTCGCCGGCAAGGAGGGACGTGTCGTCGTGGACGTGACTGATGACTCCCTCCAGGGCAAGGTCCTCGTCGAAGGAGAGGAATGGAGCGCCCAGAGTATCATGGGGAAAAAGATACCCGCCGGCTCCCGGATACGGATCATACGATCCGAAGGAGTCCACGTAGATGTTGAAGAGATCTGATCAACCATGGCTTTCCTGGAAACACTCATCACTATCTTTCTCATTCTGGCAATTGTACTGATTTTTGCACGCGGTGTCGTGATCATCCAGCCGTACGAGCAGGGGCTCCAGATACGACTCGGACGGTATATAGGCCGGATGAACCCGGGGTTCCGCTGGATCATCCCGGTCATCACCACGGCCGTCAAGCTGGACCTCAGGACGCAGGTCATGAGCGTCCCGCAGCAGGAGGTCATCACGAAGGACAACTCTCCGACAAATGTCGATGCTATCGTGTATATCCGTGTCATCGATCCGGAGAAGGCCTGGTTCCAGGTGGCAGACTACCGGATGGCAACAGTAGCCCTGGCCCAGACGACGCTCCGTGGTGTCATCGGAGACATGGAGCTTGATGAGATCCTGTACAACCGTGATGTCATCAACACCAAGCTCCGCGACATCCTTGACCGTGAGACCGACCAGTGGGGCGTCAAGGTTGAGCGTGTGGAGATCAAGGAGGTGGACCCCATCGGCGAGGTCAAGCAGGCCATGACCGAACAGACTGCGGCGGAGCGGAACCGCCGTGCTGCAATCCTGCGGGCTGACGGGGAAAAGAGGGCGGTTATCCTCAGGGCGGAAGGGACCAAGCAGAGCATGATCCTTGAGGCCGAGGGTGACCGGATGGGGCGGGTTCTGAAGGCGGAGGGTGAACGGATATCCCGCATCCTGCAGGCGCAGGGCGAGGCCCAGTCCCTCCGTATCGTGTCGGTCGGAGCACGCTCCATGGACCGGAGGGCCATCACCATCATGTCCCTCGACGCCCTCAAGACAATGTCAAACGGCCAGGCGACCAAGATCATCTTCCCCTTCGAGATATCCGCACTGATCCGGCAGGGAGCAAAGTTCCTCGGAGGTCTCGACGACCTCCCGGAGAAGGACGAAGTGGTCAGCGGCTTGGACGAAAGCCTTCTTGGCGACGTACCCACGCCGGAAAAGGTAAACGAACTCCTCTCCAGGATAGCCGAGGTGGAGAAAAATGTGGGAAATATCGCCCCGCTCGGAGAGGAACCAGCACAGGTGCATTCAAAACCCCCGAAGGAATGAGGGCCCCCGGGCCCTCCGGTTCCTGGCAGGACCTGCGGTCGCACCGACCTGCCATACTCCTCTTCTGGTTCACTGGATCAGGACGTCCTGGACATATGTTTCACCCTGAACCAGACCTATCCACGGATATTGGTCCAGCCATGCCCTGGCGGGACGAGACCGTCTCGAGTCCGGAGCAGGATCAACCTGTCAGCTTATTTAACTGACCATAGCCCAACATCTGGTACAGAGTATTACGGATGGTTTGAGAAATGGTTATCAAGGAAACTCGCATCAAGAAGTTCGGCGTATTTACCGTAGCGAAGTTCGGGGCAATTTTTGGTCTTATCTGGGGGCTCCTGTGGGGTATCGGCGTTGGTTTCCTCGCTGGCGAACAGGTCAACCAGCTCGGCCTGAGCGCCCTGACTGCTGGTGCCACCGGAGTCCTCATGGTGGTTATGATGGTGGTCTTCGGCATCATATTCGGGTTTATCATGGGAGCCGTCTATGCGTTCCTGTACAATATCGTTGCAGGGGCCATGGGCGGGGTCGAGATGGACCTCGAAATGGACTAAAAAACTAGGTTTCCTGTTCCATGCAGGCACCTGATCTGCAGGAGTACAGGGACTCTTTTTTCAATCCATGAGCCCCATTAACGGATGGAGGAAAGAGCTTGCGGTCCTGCTCCTGTCAACGGCGGGAGCCTATGGAATAAGCATGGTTGCCGTTGCACTCCCAGGGATCCGCGAAACGGAGCCCCTCTCGGGATATGGAATTTTCATCATCGCCTTTTTACTTGTATATACCGTTTTAACAAAAATCCTGCCCCCCTGAAGGCACCGTCCTTAAAGGTGCAGGAGGTACGGCAGGAGGATGATGGATACGAGAAGGGTCATCATGAGCGCGCTGATGGCCGCGGCGATGCCCGGTGCATACCGGGTGAGTTTTCGCTTTTCAAGCATACCGGTGAGACCCTCCCGGAAGATGTACCCCCCGTCCAGGGGGACCATGGGAATGGCGTTGAATATCCCGACATTAATGTTGATCCAGCCGCACCAGAACAGCAGGTGGACGACACTCCAGAACCCTGCAAAGGGTGCCGTGTAATACACCTGATCAGGGCTCTCAAAGGCAAGGATCCTGAAGTATTTGCCTCCTGTAGAGGTGTCAAACGGCACTGCAAGGAACTGGACGAAGCCCAGGGGCGAGAGAAATGACGGCAGCCCGGCTGAAAAGGCCTGGGCATCATAGTACGTGACTCCCATGAAGCCGTTGTGCCTTTCACCCATGGACTCAGGCCAGGCTGAAAGGACAAGGGGATAACTGGCGAGTACATCCCCCTGCCTTACCGTGAGGACGACACGGTCTCCAGGGACAGTCGAGTTCAGCATTGTACTGATCTGGTTCCTGTCAGCTACCGGGACCCCGTTGAGCTCCTTTATAACTGAGTTCGGGGGAACACCTGCGATCGCCGCCGGGTAATCCTGGTAAACACCCGCGATGACAGGATCACCCGTCGGGACTGCCATCTGGGCGACGAAAACCATGAGGACAAAGCAGGACAGTCCGACCACGAGGTTGTTGGTTATCCCCGCCCCATACATCCTGACCTTGGCCTTTCTTGGGCTTTTTTCGAGTTCCGCCTCATCGGGCTCGACGAAGAAACCGATGGGGATGACGGCGATGAGGGCCCCTATCCCGTTTACCCTGATGTTTTCTATCCTGCAGAGGATGCCATGGCCGAACTCGTGGATGGCGATGGTAAGTACGAATGCAAACCAGACCGCAAACGTGGACGGGACGTACTCGTTCACTCCGGGGATCAGCAGGATGTTCTGCGGCTTATATATCCCGGTCGGTTCAGGCTGGAGAAGGAGGGTAAACCTGACCGAGAGGAGGAGCAGCAGTGCCATCAGGACTGAAACGATGACGACCGCGACCACCCCCGCAGATGCATATATCCGGAGAGGACCGGAAAAGCGCTTGAAAAAGTCGAGAAATGAGGTTTTTGTAGTTTTTATCGCCATTATGGGGCCGTAGAACATGATGTTGTCAAGGTACCGGGAAAGTCCCTCCCCCTCTTTCGGCTCCCCGTCGTGACATGAGTCCAGCTCCCTGCGGTGCTTCGCCTGATGAAGCCAGAGCGCAGCACACGCGTAGATCGCAACCAGAATTGCGATGATAAGGAGCCAGTTCATTCTTAGTACATCCCTGTGATCTGGTTTATACGTGTGGATTGTGCTGTTATCCTAAAAATCAGAGAGAAAGCGTTGTTCTGTCCTTCCGATGAGGTTCGTCACCGTTTTCCAGCTCCACCTGGCACATGCGGGCGGCTCGCCGACCGTCCCGATGTAATCCATGAGGAACGAGACGGTTACGGGGTCAGAGGGGTATCCACTCCCTATCTCACCCCAGCGGTCCTTCATTACCTCTATCTCCCTGTCCCTCGTGACCTTTGCAACGATTGATGCGGCTGCAACAAGGGGATACCTGTCCTCAGCCCGGTGCGAGGAGTATATGCGGCATTTATGGTCCAGGAACGCAGAAACTGACCTTCCATGGCGGGCTGCATTTACATCGCAGGCATCCACATAGGCTGTTTCCGGGACGAGAGCCCGTATGACTCCTGCATGGGTCCTGGCCATGAGCTCGTTCATCCCCGCGGCTGACCGGAACCGGTCGATTTCCTCAGCAGAGAGAACAATGGTTTTGAAGGTACACCGTCGGACGATTTCTTCGAAAAGGTCTTCCCGCATCCTGGGAGAAAGGGTTTTTGAATCCCTGACCGGGATCCCGGGAAGGTCGGGATCATCAGAACACCCGACCCCTGCAACGACGAGCGGCCCGACCACCGCCCCCTTTCCCGCCTCGTCGACCCCGCAGAAACGGCACCCCTTTCCCAACGCCGGGTCGCCGGATGCCATGGTCATGGTGTCCTGCGGGTGGAAGCCTGGTCCCTCCCGGGATCAGGCCAGGAATTCCTTAATTGCCCCAAAATCGAGGAGTATCCGCGGGTTCCTGCGGACAAGCTCCCTGATAAGGTTGAAGGTCGACATCTCCGCAAGGTCGATTTCCTTTACGGAACGGATAAGTGAATTGAGTTTTTCGTCGGGCTGTCTGATGAGGTATTCCTTGACCTTGTAGTTCCTTTCGATGGTTTTGCCCATTTTCGAAGCCCGCCATGCCTGGTCATACTCCATGAGGGCTTTTTTGCTGACATCACCTGATTTCAGGCACTTTACAGCGGTCTCAGCGGCCAGTTTCCCGGTAAACATGGCATTATAGATGCCGCCACCAGTCAGGGGGTCGACGACCCGTGCCGCATCCCCGACGATGATGAGTCCGTCGGCAACGGTAGACTCAAGCGGCCTACACACCGACACGCCGGCGACGATGGACTCAATTATCTTCCCTTCCGGGAAATGGGCCTTAACAAACGTATCGAGGTAATCTATGGCCCTGTGGCCATCGCCGCTTTTCCGTCCCGAAATCCCTATACCTACATTTGCCATCCGGTCTCCCTTGGGAAAGACCCAGAGGTACCCTTCGGGGGCTACCGTGTTGCCAAGGTAAAAAACCGTTATATTGGGTTCTATATTGATATTGGTCATCAGGTACTGGGCACTGCTCATGATCTCCCTGAGCGGCACCGTGGTGTCGATACCACACCATCTCGAGAACTTGGACTCGACACCGTCGGCTGCAATGGTCACGGCCGCCCGGACATCAGCTACCGTGCCGTTGTGCTCGAGTTTCGCCCCGCAGACATATCCGTCCTCGAGGATCGGTGCAGCAGCCCTGGTCTTCATGAAGACATCGGCCCCGGCAGCCACCGCCTGCTTGACCAGCTCCCTGTCGAAGAGCTTGCGCTCAAGGATGTACCCTACCTTGCTCCCGGCCATCTGCGAGCTGAGTCTCATCGAGGTCCCGTCAGGGGCTATTATCTCCGCTCCGGCCATCTCTGCAGATATCCAGGCCGGGTCAGGCTCAATGAATTCTGCGAGGGCGTCCATGCCGATACCCTCTGCACACCTGACCGGAGTCCCTACGGCCGGTCGCTTTTCGACAATGCACACCGATAAGCCCGCATTTGCCGCGGTCCTGGCAGCGATCGCCCCTCCCGGCCCGCTCCCTATGATGAGGACATCATACCTTTCCTTCATCCTGCACCTCCAGTGCACCCAGCGGACATGCACGCGTGCATATGCCGCATCCGGTGCAGGCACTGCTTACCTCGAGATAGGCATCCATGAGCTCCAGGGCACCTTCCGGGCAGACTGATACACAGCAACCGCAATAACCGCAGATATTCCGGTGGACCTTCAACATCGGGTAATATAGTTATCATGGAATGGGCATAACCTTTCTCTTGACCATCCTGGGAGCCGCCATACCCAGGACTCCGGCCCCTCTGCAGCCATATGGCAGAGCGGGTCATTCCATCCCGGGTATTGAGAAGAAGCCGTATCTTCCGCCTCCTCCCGGGTGGAGGATGACCTGGTT
This sequence comes from uncultured Methanospirillaceae archaeon, assembly GCA_949319355.1. GTDB lineage: Archaea > Halobacteriota > Methanomicrobia > Methanomicrobiales > Methanospirillaceae > KLAP105. The sequence goes on from CASGHA010000001.1 coordinate 6,476, forward strand.
GTTCCTGAGGGCATCAATGGCACGTGCGACCCGTTCGTCCTCTTCCGCAAGATCCCGGACAGGGATTTCCGTGAGGACCCGGATCTCGTTTCCCCACGTTTGTATAAAGCGATCATACAGGCTGCAGCATTTCCTGGTCCGCGGAGAAGACGTCCCCTCGACTTTCTGAATGATCTCTCCGAGGGGGATGATATGGAGGTAGGGAGGGCGTTTTGTCGTGGATAACCCGGAAAGCTCGGCAGCCCTGTCCCTGACGCCTTTTTTTATGAGGCCACGGTCGGCCGGGCACCTCCAGCCGAGGGTATCTGCCTCCACACTTGAATACTGCACGAAACACCTGCTGCAGGCGGTCCTGTTGTACTTCCCTTCCTCGGGAAAAAAACCGGCGTTGAGCGTGACCGAGCCGGTCCTGATGGAGTTTAAGACTCCTTCAGGAGTTTTATCCTGCACCTCCAGGGAAAAGAACTCCCTTCCTATCTTTGCGGGGTCCGGGCTGTGTGCATCCGAGTTTGTCAGGAAGGGAACCCCTGCCAGTTCAGCGATCGACGCCCCGTATGAGCTGTCAGCTGACAGTCCCAGTTCCAGGAAATCAGGATTTTCATCGCCGTATGCGTCCCGGATAGATGAAAAACGGCCATAGAGTGAGGTCCATGGGGTGAAAGCATGCGCCGGACCTATCTGTCCGCCGCAGGCATGGACCGCCCCGGCTATCTCCCGGGCAGGCAGTCTGACATGGGGTCTGCCCGTGGTCGCCATGTCCCTGCTTGACCCGGCGAGCATCCCCGAAAGGTTTTCCGACGATCCAAAGTCAGGGAGGAGGATGAGGTGGTGGATCCTGTTCGTGTCCTCAACCTCGGTTGTCGGAACGACCACGATGTCCCTGGTATTCCCGATGAAAGGCTCCCACTTTTCCCTCCAGCCTGGGTGAAGGGCATCGCCGGTACCGACACAGGTGATACCCTTTGTCCGGCAGGCATCCAGGATTTTCTCTGGGACCATTGACTTTGAGGACGCCATGGAATAACAGGAATGAAGATGGAGGTCAACCGTCAGGAGATGTGACATATGGTACTGGAAAGGTAGGCACCGGACCATAAAGTCCCTCCGAAATCCCGGGTCCAGGGGTGATCCCGAAAAAGGAGCGTCATGGGGGTTGAAAAGCCTGACCCGTTCCCAGGTAAAAAAAATTCCCTTGCATGCCCGGACCTCGGTAGTGGGCCTCCTGGCCTTTCACCCGGATAATGACGTTCAGGACTGGGAAGAGGACTTGCGACGGTACAGTGCATACCGGTCCTCAGGAGAAAACCTGGCGGGGTGGGGGGTGACCGTTGGCCCCCTGCATACCGGACAGGTATCGGAAAGAGTGTATGTCCCGTCGGATTTGCAGACCCGTATCCGGCCCTTCATGCGGCTTTTCCTGTTTTTCCTTTCTTGATGAGCCGTGCCTCGCCGTCTGCACGCTCAATGACACCAATGGCTGCGTTGGCGGCTTTTTCGAGGACCTTTTCTGCGACCTTGTAATCAGTGGCCGTGACCTTGATCCGGTAATTCGGCGCTCCAAGGTAGGTGAGCTCGATTTCCGCCCCGTCCGTCTTCGGGTCAGCGCTCCGGAGCGCCCTCCTGATGATGTTGACTCCGTCAGGCTTGTTTGACTGCATGACGATGGTCCCGGTCACCGTCACCTTCGGGATCTTTACATTGTCCCGTGCTATCGTTACCAGGGCCTCGATTACCGCCTTTGAAAGGCCTAGTTTCTTCAGGTTGGTATCAGCGTGGAGGACGATATCCTCGAAGGCGGTATAGAGGTCACCGTACTCCTGGGTCAGGGCAGAGGTGATCGCGTCTTTCGGCTCTCCGGAAACCTCGGAGGCAAAGCCGATCCACTTCAGGGCTTTTGAATTGTTTTTCCACTCGCGGATCTTCTCTCTGCGCTGGTGTTCGTTGACATCCTTTAAGGAGAGGTCAATGTGACCCCGGTTGCGGTCAACATGGAGGACCTTGCAGACGACCTTCTGGCCTTCGCGGATGTGGTCCCTGATGTATTTAATCCACCCGGTGGCTACCTCGGAGATTGGAATCAGTCCCTCCCTGCCTTCGTACTCGTCGAGGGATACAAAAGCGACAAAATCCTTGATCGTCTGCACCGTGCAGACGACCAGTTCACTTGTATGGGGCCAGTTCTCGTCCTGCATGATCCTTTTCACTCGAAGGATCCGAGGATGTCAGCCTTGATAAGGGCTTTCCCTCCAGATGGCTCTGCAAGGACCCTTCCGCAGACGACACAGTCGACAACGGAGGACGCCTTTTCAAAGATCATCTGTTCATTCTCACAATCAGGACACTTGACCTTGTGGAACCGGCTCCGGTTCTCGCGGTGGGTACGGACCATGTGTAGCTCACTCCGTCAGCTCAAACTTGGAAATCCGGAACCCTGCTCTCAGGTGTGCCTTTCCGCAGGTGACACAGCGGTACCGGACGTTGATCTTCTTGGTGGGCTTGTCGCCACCAGGGACCTTGGAGAATTTTCCACGGTTTCCCACGGTCCCCCTGCTCGCCTTCTGCCGGTCGATCCAGTGGAGGCCGCTTGTCTTACCTTTCTTTACTTTTTCGACCTCATGGGTCTGGTGGTTCCTGCAGAACGGGCAGTAACACTTGAATTTTGCTGGCATCTTCATAATATGGCCCTCATAAACAGGGTATAGAATCCCACCATTATTTGTTAAGGTTGATATTTAACACTATGTTGCGTTCAACGAGGACATCGGCATTTCTCTCCGGGATGGTGACAATATCGTCCTCATGGAGGTGATAGATCCTTCCATCAATGCCCATAAAAGGATCCATTCCGGCAAGGACCCTGACGGCGCGGTACCTGAACTGCGGCTGGCGGTTGTCCGGATAACACGGACCCGGCCCGACACTCGTCGCCGTGTCCTCACGGTCAGGAGTATGGGCAGGGTGCGGAAGGGTCTCACTCCCGCCGACGAGGGTTGAACGGGCACGCCGTATCGATAAGAGGATGTCCTCGTACATTTCCTGTTCGGGGGGGAGCATCTTCCTGATCTCCTCCCGGTCCGGGACGTCAGCCTCGATCTGGGTCTCAGCAAGCAGCAGTATCTTTTCTGACCGTATCCTGAAGAGGTCTTCAAGAGTTGCCCTGATACTGGAGACATGTTCGATAAGGCACCGGGCATCGTCTGAAAACGGGTCTTCTGTGGCATATACCTGCCTGGTCAGGGACGAGAGGACCTTATGCGTGTTTTCATAGACCTCGGGGGGAAGCGGCACGAGCCTGCCCGATTCCCGTTCCGAGAGGACAAGTCCCCGAAGCTCTTCCAGTTCCATGCGACCCCCATTTATCCAGCGATCTCCGCCATTCCCCTGCAGCAGAGAAATACTGCAACTGCCTCAGGTACCGGAACGATTCCTTTTTCGCAGTGGTATTCAGACCCGAGAAGTGATAATGTGACCGGTCGTTGAAGATCAACGCGAATCTCACGCTCGCCGAACACAACCGCATCGACCAGGGGGTCGAAACCGGCCAGCTCCGAAGGGGACAACGGAGTCACCCGCAGACCACTCCCGCCGTGGAGCGAACTTGGCATCCGGATGAGGCGTTTGGTGTCGGTGGTGACCGGTTCGTCGGCCAGGGCTGCCTTTTCCCGGATCAGCCTGACGAGACCGCTCCCTGGATCTTTCAGCAGCGTGCGGAGCACAGTCATGACCTCGCGGTTGGCAGGCTGGAAGGTGCCCCCGTCCTGTCCCTGTGGTTCCATGGCTGCGATTTTCATGAAACGCTCTGCGGTAAGTGCCCCAATCCCCTCATATGCGGCGAGCTCTTTTATCCCCCCGTCACCCGGCAGGGAATGCAGGTATGTTACGTATTCCTGGACGCTTATCTGGAAACGGGCCCCCCAGCTATCCGGTGGTCCGGACCTGCCCGACATGATTGCCGGGTCAAGGCCGGTTCCGCATACGTAATCAATGATCTCACGTCGTTCGGCACTTCCATACGAACGGAAGGCGATGTCCCTTACATGGACATGGTAGCCGCGGCCGCCTGAAAAAACGACGTCGATTGCCGAGCGGGAGATTCCAAGCTCTCCGGTCAGCATCGCGAGGAGCTTTTCGGTCTCCTCCTTGACCCGTCTGAGCATCATCGCGAAGTCGCCCCGCACGATGTGGTCGGCGTCAAGGTCAAAGATGAGGTCTGCACCGAGCCAGCCCTTGTCTGCCATCGTGGGTCCACCCGGGTTCTGGTAATAGGCCACCGAGTAGTAGATATGAAACGGCACGAGGCCTTTGATATACCCCTGAAGCTGGGATGCGTCGGAAAAGGCCATGTGGCGGCGCATATGACTCCCCCCTGAGTCCCCGGGGACGATGAACCCCCACTCGCGCTCAGGCAGGGACGGTGGCATGATAATCCGCGCTCCGCTGTAATACTCCAGGAAGCGTTGACGGAGGAACGTTTGTGTCGCCGGGTTCATCAAAGTCGCTTCTTCATGTACGGTCCCGTTCGCACATATCCGTGACGGCGGTAGTATGGCCTGACTCCGATGCCACTCATGACCGCAAGGTGTTCATAGCCGTTTATAGCCGAAAGGTGTTCCGCTGCGTCAAGGAGGTCGCCGCCCACGCTCAGGTGCTGGTGTTCCCCCGTATCCGGGCGGCTCCCGAGGGGGACCATAGCACCGTACACATGGAGCTCGCGGAGGAGGGCCGCCCCCTCTGTCTCCGGCCTCCATGGTTTGCCAGGATAGCGCAGACGGGCAAAACCGACCAGGGAATCACCTGCAACGGCAGAGATGAAGATCTCATGCCCCCCGCAACAGGAATACTCCATGGTGTTTATTTCAGGGCGCTCTCCTGAAGGGGCACGACCGATCTCGCGGCACCTGATGCATCTGCAGGAGAGCCCCTGTTCCTTGAGGCGGATGGCGGCAAGCTGCCTGAAGTTGCTGTGGCGTGACCCGGCGGTTATCAGACGTGCCGGGATGTCCCGCTGGATACGCTGGAGCCGGACGTATTCCGGGAGGCATGACTTTCCGAAGGCAATAAGGTCGATAAGTTTACTCTCTTCATACGGCGAATAGAGGCCCTTTTTATGGAGGTCTTCAATTTCTGACCCTGGTGTGACCAGGGTCGGATAGATCTTCAGGAAATCAGGCCTGAAACGGTCATCGGAAAACAACCTGTAAAACATGTCCCGGTCTTTTTCAGGCGAGCTCCCGGGAAGGTTCGGCATGATGTGAAAACCTACCTTGAGACCAGCGTCCCTGAGGAGGGTGTTTGCCTTCACGGTGTCGTCAGTACCGCAGCCACGACGGTTGTAGGAAAGGATCTCATCATCAATCTGCTGGACGCCGAGCTCGACCTTCGTCACTCCGAGGCCGAGCATCGTATCGACATGTTCCCTCCGGCACCAGTCAGGCCTGGTCTCGAAGGTGATCGCGATACAGCGGACCCTTGCCTCTTCGTTAGCGAGTGCAAGGGCTTCTACGTCGGGTACCTGTTTTTTTTCAGGAAGCCCGGGGTAGGCGTTCATCGCTTCAAGGCATGCACCGATCACCTCCTCCTGGTACGAAACAGGCCGGGCCGTGATCGTACCCCCCATGATGATAAGCTCGGCCTTGTCAACGTGGTGGCCAAGGGCCTCGAACTGCGAGAGCCTGGCATGGACCTGGTCATACGGGTCGTAATGGTGCTCTCTTGCACGTTTTGCTGCCGGTTCCTCTCCCGTGTAACTCTGGGGCGACTGGAACGGATGGTCCGGCCCTCCGGGGCAGGGAAGGCATTTTCCATGGGGACAGGGCCAGGGAGAGGTCATCACGGCGATAGGGGCTACCCCGGAAAGGGTCCGTGTCGGTTTTACCTGGAACCACCTGCGCAGGACCTCCCTCTCATCAGGCGTTGCAGCAGCGAGTATAAGGGAATTCTTCGGGACCGCTGCAAGCTTGAAGCGGCGTGAAGCCCATCGTTTGATCCTGTCAATGTCCCGCTCCTCTTCAGGGAGCGAAAAAAAACGGGTGATGATTTCCCGGCATACCCGGGTTTCATCCATACGGCTATCAGTGTTCAATCGCGATCTGCTTGGGTGCAATCTCACTGGTATAATCGACCCTTATCGGGCGTTTGTTGCGAACATAGCCCACTATCTCGGTGCCCAGTGTTAAAATTGCCTCCTTATGGCATTTTTTATTTTTATGAATGTGGACCGGCGAAATTGCAAGGTCTTCATACTGCCCTGCAGGGACATCTCCCCCGCAACCATTCTCGTAATATTTGCGTATATGAACAAGAAGCATGTGTAAATGAAGCAATTCTTCTTTTTGCACGGTACCACCAATCCTTACAAAACACCTTTTCACGGTACCACATATAGTTTATTGGTGATGTTTATATCGACGCTCGGCCGCGTAGAGGGGCTGCTCATTGGGCTTGCAGCAGGGGACGCGTTGGGTGCGCCCTATGAAGGGCGAGAGGGAACGGGTTGTTTCGTCAGGGAGATGTATTCCGGGGGTCTCCACAAACGGAATGCGGGTGAGGTGACCGATGACACCCTCCAGGCAATGGCCGTGGCCGGTTCGCTTGTACACTGCCGCGGGTTTGACCCGGGAGACCTCATTACGCGTTTGATAGCCGGGTATACGACATCCTCCGAGTGGTACGGCCCCACGTCATCACGTGTCTTCGACCTCGTGATGACGGGACAGGACCCCTTTGTGGCTGCAAAAAATGTATACTCCTGTTCAGGGCAGAAACGGACGAACGGAAGTGTCATGAGGGGTCCACCCCTCGGTGTTGCCTTCTCTGGTCCGGAGCTTGAAAAGGTCAGTCTGCTTTGTTCACGGCTTACCCATGCGGACAGCACATCCGGCTGGTGCTCCGCGTTTATCAACCGGATGGCAAGCCGCCTCGTGAGGGGCTCCCCGAGGTGGCCGGCCTTCGAAGATGCCTGTCACAGGTGTGGTGACCCGGAAGTACTCGGACGGCTCGTCCTGTTCAGGGAGTATGAACCAGTTTCTTCCATAGACCCCGTTCTTTGCACCCATGCTGCACTCTGGGCGTTCATGACTACGGGGTCCTTCAGCGAGGCTGTCGGGACTGCGGCGGGTCTTGGTGGCGATGCTGACACCGTTGCAGCTATCTGCGGGGCACTCGCCGGGTCTTATTACGGGATATCCTCAATCCCGGCACGCTGGCGGAGCCCGCTTCAATACCAGGAAAGCCTGATCAGGCTCGCGGACAGTCTGTATTCTGTCTTTATCCCGTCCGGGCGCTAGGGTCGGACGGTCACGTGTTTTAATGACCTGCTTTTTTCACACTCAACGTCGGCCTTTTCACCAATCCCGGTGACCATGTACTTTTCCCCCTCCACTATCCCTTCGGCGTGGCAGATGGAGAATGACCTGCAGTCCGAGGCAGAACACGGTGAGATGAACTGGAAGCGTGAATTTTTAATTGCCATGTCACTCGACAGGAGCGTGGCGATGGATGCCTCGACCACCTCGACGGCACAAGCACCGTTCAGGTGTATGGGACAATCATGGTGGGTGGCCCGTATGTTGACAATCTGGTAACGCCTTCCGGGATGGAGGTTGTTGCAGGCCCTCTTTACCTTGCACCCCTTGCATTCGTTCGTAGTTGCGCCTTCATAGACGAATTCAAGACCTTTTTTTGCCAGTTCCTTGCCTATCAGGGTTACCTTTGGTTTTTGTTCAGTCATCCTTGTCATCCACCTCGTACAGTCGTTGTACAAGTCGTTCCGCTGATTCTCTTGTCAGGCCCATGTCCAGTATGGTGAACCGTTCCGGCCGGATGTTCTTTGACGTCAGCAGGGCCTGTACTGCAGCCTCGTCGGGTATCCCGGCCTCTGCCGGGGTTGTCGGAGCCCCTATCGTTTTAAGCGCCGACCTGATCCGCTGCCAGTCACCACCATGGAGGTACATCGTCATGACCGACCCGAGTCCGCAGGCCTCTCCGTGCAGCACTTTTCCTGGTATGATCCGTTCGAGGGCGTGGCCGAATTTATGCTCCCCCCCGCTGGCCGGTCGTGACGACCCCGCGATACTCATGGCCACCCCTGAGGAAACGAGGGCTTTCGTGACCATCCATGCACTTTCCTCGTGGTTCGGCCTGATACACCGTGCATTTTTGACCAGTATCTCTGCAGTCATCCTCGAAAGGGCTACCGCGTACTCGCTGACCGGCTCATCCCTGAGCCTGTGGGAGAGCTCCCAATCGAGGATGGCGGTGTAATTGGAGATAATATCTGCACACCCTGATGCGAGCAACCGGTGGGGTGCCTGTGCAATAATCCCGGTGTCCGCGATGATCGCCATCGGGGGTTCAGCGGCTACGGACGCATTGTCTTCGCCCTGCGGTATGGAGGCCCGGGCCGAGGCTATCCCGTCATGTGACGCAGCGGTCGGTATCGATATGAAGGGTATGGTGAGGTTGTACGCCGTTATCTTTGCCGTGTCTATTACCTTCCCACCCCCGATCCCGATTACAAAATCAGCATTCTTCCCGGCTCTTTCAGCCTCTTCAAGGACCTCGGGTGAAATATGCTCGACAGAATACCTTGTCATCGCATATTCAGAAAGTACTTCGGATACTCTCTCCCCGGCGATCTTCCAGGTATGGGGGCCTGATATGATGAGACCTGATTTCCCAAGCCTGAGGTTGCTGCATACCGACCCCACCTGCTCGAGAGCCGCATGTCCGATCAGGACATTCCTGGGAAGCTGCATCCACCTTGACTTATCACAATGTTTATTCCTGAGAACTCTGAAATCATCTGGACTCATCGGACTGAAAAATGATTAGGGAATTCTTCTACAAATATTACATTGATCCCATCAGGACCGGGCAGGCCTATACGGTCGTCGATACCCTGACCTATGCGATCATCCTGATCATCGCGGTGTACCTCCTGTACCGCTGGATGAAAAGATACAGCATCCCGGTCGACAGGGACCTCGTCCTTGCAACGCTCCCGTTCATCGTGTTCGGGGGACTGATGAGGGTCGTCGAGGACACCGGCGTAATCACTTCCGACTGGCGTTTTCTGTTGATTACACCTGTTATATTCTTTTTCATATTTTTCATCGCCTTCACGGTACTGATAACGGCATGGGTCCTGTCCCGGCGCGGGCTTGTCGGGAATCCCTACATGGCTTATGGCCTTGTAGGAGTTCTTCTGGTCCTGCTGACGGCAGGGTACCTGGCATATCTTGGTAGTACCCGTTTTCACCTCGACCCGGGTGTGCTTGTTGTCATCCTCTCCCTTGCGGTCATCACGACGGCGCTGGTGTACGCATTTCTCAGGTACGGCCTGAAATGGACCTATGCCGCAGATCCCTTGTACCTCGCCCTCATATTCGGTCACATGCTCGATGCCAGTGCAACGTCCTATGGTATCGACATCCATCCTATGGCGTATGTCGAACAGCACGTCGTCGGGTCCAACCTGATCGCCCTTACCGGGACTGCATTCTCAATGTTTCCATTAAAACTCATCGTCCTGGTGCCAGGGATCTACATACTCCAGATGTACAGGAAGGAGGGGTCGTCCGACCTGTTCCACCTCATCGTCCTTGCAATGATCACTGTGGGCCTCGCACCCGGTGTCAGGGACATGGTCAGGATGGTGCTCTATGTATGACCGGGCCGATCTCAAACCGCTCATCATATCAGCAGCCATCTTCCTCGTGTCCTGCCTGATGGGGGTACTCGCGGCACGGGAAAACCCCGAGGTCGGAACGACCCTCCTTACCCTTTTCAAGGACACGGTCGGGACAGGGATGACCGACCGTCCTCCCCTGGAACTCGCGGGGATCCTGTTCATCAACAACCTCGGTGCGTGCGTCCTCCTCTTCATCGGGGGGGCTGCGTTCGGTGTCCTGACGGTGTTCATCCTTTCTGTAAACGGTATTGTCATCGGTGCGATACTGGAAACCGCCCGTATGATGAAGGGCATGACCTTTGTCCTGGCAGCGATCATGCCTCACGGTATCGTTGAGATCCCGGCGTTCATCCTGGCCGGGATGCTGGGATTTCTGCTCACCCGGGACCTGTTCCGCGAGATGACCTCCGGGGTGGACGCAGCGGCGGCGGCCCTCTACCCTGCGAGAATTTTTATTGTCCTGGTCATACCGCTTGTCGCCTGTGCGGCGCTTATCGAGGCATTTATTACGCCTGAAATCATACTTCTGGTGGCTTCCTCATAGATGCCCGCAGCCCTCCGGTGGCGCTGAAACGGGCTGACATGAAGGGATTTTTCATACAACGGAGCCCTTTTTCATGGATGAAGAGAGTACCCTTCCCAATAAAAGCGACTTTTCCGGATGGTACAATGACCTGCTCTGGCGTGCAGAGATCATGGATGTACGGTACCCGGTAAAAGGACTGTATGTCTGGTACCCGTTCGGGTTTGCCCTGAGAAAAAATACGTATGCCATCCTCCGCGAGATCATGGACCGTGACCACCAGGAAACGCTATTCCCCCTGCTTATTCCTGAGCCGGAGTTCATGAAGGAAGCAGAACACATCAAGGGGTTCGAAGAAGAGGTCTACTGGGTGACCCACGGTGGGACGACTCCACTTGATGTCCCCCTCGCGCTCAGGCCCACGAGTGAAACCGCGATCTATCCCATGTACGCCCTTTGGATCCGTTCCCACGCGGACCTGCCCCTGCGGTTGTACCAGATCGTGAATACCTTCCGATACGAGACCAAGCACACGCGACCTCTCATCAGGCTCCGTGAAATCACCTCTTTCAAGGAGGCCCACACTGTACATGCCACCTGGGAGGACGCTGAGAACCAGGTCAGGGAAGCCGTACGCCTCTACCGGGAATTCTACGACCGCCTCTCGATCCCTGTCATCCTCTCACGCAGGCCGGAATGGGATAAGTTCCCGGGAGCGGACTATACCCTTGCCGTTGATACGATAATGCCCGACGGAAGGACGCTGCAGATCGGGACGGTGCACCACCTTGGCGACCATTTCTCAAAGACCTTCGGGATCACGTACGAAGATGCCGGGGGAAACCAGCAATGTGCGTTCCAGACCTGTTATGGGATCTCGGAACGCTCCATTGCAGCCCTTATAAGCATCCACGGGGACGACCGGGGACTTGTCCTCCCTCCTGTCGTCGCCCCGGTCCAGGTCGTCATCGTACCGATTACCATTGGTAAACGAAAGGACGATGTTGCAGCCGCAGCGAAAAAACTCGAGAGTGAACTGAAGGGTGCCGGCTTCAGGGTAAAGAGTGATGACCGTGCCCTCAGGCCGGGAGCGAAATATTACTACTGGGAACTGAGGGGAGTGCCCCTGAGACTGGAGATCGGCCCGAGAGACCTTGATGCCGGCGTCGTCACCGTGGTAACCCGTCTTGGAGAGAAGTCCACGATACCCCTGGCCACCTGTATACATGATGTTGGCCTTGCCCTTGACCGGCTCTCCCAGGTACTCATGGCACATGCCGGGGAAAGTCTGCAAAAAAAACTGGTCATGTGCCAGGACATCCTGGCAGCAAGAGAGGTCCTTGACCATGGCGTGGCCCTTATCCACTGGTGCGGTAACCGGGAATGTGCCGATGAGATGGAAAAAGCCACGGATGCATCGGTGCTGGGGACCAGGGTCGACTCTCCGTATACAACCCGTACTACCGGTCCCTGCATTGTCTGTGGAAAAGAAGGCGAATTAACTCTTGTCGGGCGCTCCTACTGAGCGGCACCGTGGGCAGGTATAATAAAACCTGACCTGTGGAGAGGTCAGGTCTCCTGCAACCCATTTTCTTGCACCACCGATGAAAAGGGAACTGCAGTCTTCACACCTCTTGACCATGATCCTGTCGGTAGTTTTCTGAGGTATTTCAAGGTCAAAGTGAGTGCCCTTTTCCCCTCCCTGGGGTGATTTTTCACATGCAGCTACCAGTTCGAGGATCCTCAGGGGTGGCACGCCAAGTTCTCCGAAACGCCGGAACAGGGCGTAACTGAAGACCAGCCAGGAGAGGTCGGCCCTGCCGAGCATCTCATCGTACTCATCGCAGGAGTCTTCATTTTCCTCGAGGGAATAACCGCAGAGAGGGCATCGGCCCCGGATTAGCTCCTCGAGGTATACTTCTTCGTGGCAGCTCGGGCAGGTGGTATGGGGGGAAAGCATCCGTGAAGTCATGGGTTTATCGTGAACAGGGGGTTGTCAGCGTATCAATCAGTTTATCTATGGCGGTTCCTGGCATTCCGGGCTGTTTGTGAGACTTGGTAATCAATTGAACGATAAAAGACATATAGGTATCGAACGGGGCCCTTTCGGCCGGAATGACCGGGCAGGCCGGAGACCAGAAATAATCCTGATATCCAGGTCCTGGGCCAGAGGTACCCCTTCTCTGGCAGCAACGGGGTGCCGGTCAGGTAAAGGGTTCCTCGCAGGGACATCTTTTTCCCTGACGTGTTGGGAAAATTTGGAAATTTGGGCTTTTTTTTATTTTCATAGGACTTACGCATTTGACTCTAACCGAAAGATCTAAGAATTAGAAAAGACCATTCTTGTCTGCACAAGCCTGGAATGGAGAATGAATACGTTTGAATCCGCCTAAATGC
>CASGHA010000002.1 GCA_949319355.1 uncultured Methanospirillaceae archaeon
CCCTTGCCGGGGGACTTATCCTCTCGTCCCTTGTCCTTTCCCCCGGACTAATCCGGTACGAGGTGGTCTATCTTGTCGCTGCGGCCGCGGCGGTCCCGGTGTTCCTTCTGACAGTCCTGTACCGCGATGACCGGGAGACGAAGAGACCCGTGAAACCAGGTGTATTCAAAGAGGCCATTCGCGGATTCCTATCAGACCGCCGGGTCGGGGCAACCGCACTTGCTGACCTCGCAACCTATTTCTGATTTGGGATCTTCGAGACCTTCTTTCCGTTATTTCTTGCCGGAAACGGCATTGCCCCGTATATGACAGGCATCCTGTTCGCGTTCCAGGTGCTGGTTATTGCGGTAACCAAACCCTTCTCCGGCAGGGTTGCCGACCGGGTGGACAAGCGGATACTGGTAATCGCCGGACTGCTCCTTACCAGTATTTCCTTGTCTCTCGTACCCTTGTTCCAAGGGCTGTCCTGGTATTTCTCCACATCAGCAGGTATCGGGCTCGGGATGTCCCTTGCGACCGTTGCGACCGCCGCCTATATCGGTGACCTGGCAGGAAAAGGAGAGACCGGGGCTGCCATGGGAGGCCTTTCCTCGGTCATGGACATCGGTCATTCCGCAGGGCCCCTGGTGGCGGGTTTTATCATCGCAGCAGCCGGGTATGCTCCCGGTTTCCATACCGGTCTCATTGTCGCGCTCCCTGTGACCGCCTGGTTCCTGGTCGCATCACGGACCGGGAACAGGATGTAACCGTGAAAAAGGTGGATTGGCTCGTCGTTTCATATTCTGGGTGCCGGTATTCCGGTCACCCGGAATGACCAAGCCGGATTACCTTGAGGAAACGTTCACCGTACCGCTCCAGCTTGACCTTTCCCACTCCGGGGATTTTCAGAAAGGCTTCACTGGTCGTCGGCCTCCTCTTCGCCATCTCCCTGAGTGTGGCGTCATGGAAGATAATGAATGCAGGACAGCCCCGTTCACCGGCAATGGTGCTCCGCAGCGTCCGCAAGGCATCGAAGAGATCTTTATCAGTCGTTTTTCCCGGAGGCGCCCTGGTCTTTGTCTTTGCCTGGAGAGCCTTTTTTACCGTTGCAGGCTTTTCCCGGATATGCCCCTCCGTGGATGCATACGCCTGGACTTCTGCTATGAGTTCCTGTCCGTACCGTTCGGCCTTTGCCCGGCTTACCCCTTCGATGGTGGAGAGGGCTTCCCTTGAACGCGGTTTTTTCCTCGCGATATCCCGCAGGGCTGCATCAGGGAGGACCATGTATGGCATGAGTCCCTCCCTGCCGGCTATGGTGTTGCGGAGGGCCTTCAGCCGGTCATACAACCCCTGACGACCAGGTTCCGGTTGATTCCCGGGACAAGACACGTGCTCAGTTTCAGGATGCTTCGCCCTCCCAGGGTCGAAAATAATGATGCGCCGGCAATCTTTCAGGGCGGATTCTCCCATTTCCGTCAGGCAGAGGGTCGGGTAGTCCCCGTTTCCCCGGGCGAGGTATCCCTGGTCCTGCAGGTCGGTAAGGATGTCCCGCCACTGCCCGGACTTGAACCCGTGGTGCATCCCATACCAGGGGAGGGAATCGTGTCCGTGTTTCCTGATCATCGGTGTTGTAGTGCCGGTCAGGATATCAGCGACATGGGCGGCCCCGAACCTGCCTTCCAGGTCGCGGACGCAGGACAGGGCTGCCAGGGAAAGGTCGGTCCCGTCAATCCGTTCGGCAGGATGGAGACAGTTGTCGCAGGAAAAACAGGCAGGTTTTCCGTAAGGCTCGCCCAAGTATTCGAGCAGGGTCCTTCTCCTGCACCGCGGGGACTCGCAGTACCGGGCAAGATGCCCTGCCTTCTCTCGGGCAGCCCTGCGAAGCTGCTCATTGTCATAGTTCTCCCTGGCAATCCGTGCATAAAGGCGGGGGATATCGGAAGCCGCGTAGAGGAGTACGCACTCCGAAGGCTGACCGTCACGCCCTGCCCGCCCGGTCTCCTGGTAATACGACTCGAGGTCCTTCGGGAGGTCGTAATGGACGACGAACCTGACATCAGGCTTATCGATTCCCATCCCGAAAGCGACCGTGGCACAGACGACAATTCCGTCCTGCTTCTTGAACATTTCCTGGGTAGAACGACGTGCCGGGTCGGGGAGGCCGGCATGGTAGGCCAGGGCATCGATATCCTCGGTCCGGAGCCACGAAGCGAGGTCCTCGGTCGTTTTTCTTGACCCGCAGTAGACGATACCGGACTCGTCCCGGTGACGGCGGACTACGGCGAGGACCTGCGAACGCGGGTCTTCCTTTGAAACGATCGAGTAGCGGAGGTTTTTCCGGTCGAAACTGCCGATATAGACCGAGGGGTCAGAAAGTCCGAGAAGCCCGGCGATGTCCTGCCTGACTGCAGGGATGGCAGTCGCAGTCAGGGCGATAACCGGGACATGGGGAAAGGTCTCCCTGAGAATGATGAGCTTCCGGTAGTCAGGCCTGAAGTCATGGCCCCAGACCGAGATGCAGTGAGCCTCGTCAACGGCGATGAGGGAAAGGGGAACAGTGCGCAGGAGGGAGATGAACGAGTCGAGTACCGCCCGTTCGGGTGCGACATAGAGGAGCCGTATCCTCCTGTCCCTGATATCAAGTCGTACCTTGTACTGTTCATCTCCGGAAAGGGAGCTGTTCCAGTATGCAGCGGCAATGCCGTTGCTCCTGAGGGTATCGACCTGGTCCTTCATGAGGGCAATGAGTGGTGAAATGACCACCGCCATGCCTGAACGGAGGAGTGCCGGGAGCTGGTAGCAGACTGACTTGCCCCCTCCGGTGGCGAGGACGGCAAGCACATCGCGGCCTTTGATGAGGTCCGTGACGATCTTCTCCTGGTACGGCCTGAACGACGAGTAGCCAAACTGCTTCCTGAGGACGTGTACCAGGTCCATTGCTGGCATGAGGGTTGGTGCGCGTCAGACATCAACCCGGCAGCCGGTGGGTGCATAAAATGGGAAATCTTCCGGGTATGAGGGTAAGGAGCGCACCCTGTTGACCCGGACCTTCGGGTGGGATAAAAATGGGAATTCTATGCTGTCGTCCAAAGAAAAAACCAAGATGTTCAAACCCAAAAACAGGGTTATCAGGCCGCTGATGAGTAACTCATCTGCTTGGCTACGTCAAAGAGCCCGTTGACGTTGGTAACATCGTTGTATGAGATCTCGGAGCCCGTTGCGGTGCCTGAACCGGCCCCTCCCTTGACATCGGCGGTCATGTAGAACGTCGCCGAGCCTTCGGCGAAGGTGTCGTTTCCTACGCCCGGAATTCCCTCGGCATTCACGTTATAATTCAGTGATACCGGGACATCCGGGCTTGCTGCCGTTATCGTGGCTGAAGCCTGGGTATCGAGGGCGACCTCAGAAACGCCTATCATCGATGTACCTGCGACGACCTGTGCACTGTATGCAGGCAGTGTTGCATCGGCAGGTCCGAACGGGCAGGAAAGGCTGCTTCCCGTCGTACTCTCCCCGTATGCCGATACCGCGGTCGCCTCGTCATACATCATCGTACCCGAGGGGTTGCCGTCGCCGGCCGCATCGTAGGTAAGCGCGGTCTGGGCTTCGAAGTTCGGCGAAGCGACGGTCGCATTCGAGGTATCAAGGGAAAGGTCGCGGGTGTACCTGGTCTCACCGTCAACGGCCATTATGTTCTGGCGATAGCCGATAGTCGAACCGCCGTTCGAATAGGCAAGGTCGGTATGCTGGATGAACGTGCCGATGACATGGGCGTCGGTCATCGAGTAGACCTGGTCTCCGCCCGGTCCCCCGCCCACCGTGCGCACCGTCTGGGATGAGACGGGTCCCGCAAAAATAAGGACACAGAGAGCTATCGTAAGCAGGACACCCTTTCGCACCATCACCACATCGACCCCGGACCAGAAAGGTCCGTACCGTTTCCTCACAACCAACCGCTATATACTTTTTCATATCTCTGCGCCGGGGCTCCCGACAGGTCTATAATTCCTGAAAAAAATAGGTTGAATGGATAAACAAACCATGGAAATTCATTATTCACGTCGTATGAGTGCCTGTCCCCCATCCTTCCTTGGTGAGCTTTTCAGGGTCTCCTCCGACCCCCGCATCATCTCGTTTGCAGGAGGACTGCCCGATGCCTCCCTGATCGATGTCGAGGGAATCCGTAATGCGGCCTGCGAGGTCCTGCAGGAGCACGGCCGCGAAGCACTCCAGTACTCGACGACCGATGGGTATCTCCCGCTCCGTGAATGGATCGCCGCCCGGTACCGTTCGCGTCTTGGCATCGATGCGTCGCCTGAGGCCATCCAGATCGTGAACGGGTCACAGCAGTGCCTTGACCTTGTCGCCAAGATCCTCCTCAACCCGGGAGACCCGGTCGGTATCGAAAGCCCGGGGTACCTCGGGGCCATAGAGGCATTTTCACTTTATGAACCGTCTTTTCAATCCTTCCCGGTAATTCCTTCAGGACCGGACCGTGACTCACTGGGACTTCTCATCCGCCGGTTCAGGCCCCCGTTCATCTATGGTATCCCGAACTCCCAGAACCCCTCGGGGATCACCTGGACCGGGGATCAGAGGAGGATGGTTGCGGGCCTGCTCGATGGCAGCTGCACGCTCTTTTATGAAGACGATGCCTTCGGGGAGTTGTTCTTTGACCAGAAACCCCGTCCCCCGGTCAGCCGTTTCCTCCCGCACCAGACCCTCATGTCCGGGTCATTCTCCAAGATCATATCACCCGGGCTTCGGACCGGCTGGATTTTTGCCCCTCAAAAGGTACTTGAAGCGTTCAATATCGTCAAGCAGGCTGCCGACCTCCATTCAAACCTCCTCGCCCAGATGGTTCTCCACCGGTACCTGACGACCGTCGACCTCGACCGGAACCTTGCGGTCATTGTGAGCCGGTACGAGTCAAACTGCCGCCTCATGTGCGACCTCCTTGATGACCTGGGCAGGGATGGCCTTACCCATACCACTCCGGAAGGAGGGATGTTCATGATGGCGTTCCTGCCTGAATGGGTCCCCTCCATGGAACTGTACAAAAAAGGCCTCGACTACGGGGTGGCCGTGCTACCCGGGGTGCCTTTCCACACCGACGGCAGAGGGAGCTGCTCGGTGCGACTGAACTTTTCAAACACCGATGAAGGCCGGATCCAGGAGGGGATGACACGGTTGAAAAAGGCCCTTCTGACGTTCAGTACCCGGTAAGGGGATACTGAGAGGTCTTCCCCCTGAGATGAGCAGACATCTCTCTTCCAGGGCCCGGTGCGGCAGGATGGGATGCAATCCGGAGGCCTGCAGGGAAGAAAGCATATATTGGCTCCTGTGAAACATATGTCTGAACACAGGCGGTCTTCTGAGAAAGGCCGGTGAATACCATGAAACCGATATACCTTGCCCTCGGGGCGCTCATCATCGCGTCCTTACTCCTTCCTCCCGTCGCCGCGGGGCTCACGACGGTCACGAAATCTGATACATTTTCCAGTATCGTCTCTTCAGGCTTCACATCAAGCGGAGTGACTTCCATGACAAGTTCCTCGATCGCGAGCACCCGGGTCGCCTCGTCCACGGCACAGCCGGAAATGGTCTATTCCGTGGATGTCGGCCCGAACGCGGCCTCAGGACTTCCCTATGCACTTGGGACGTTCTCGACCGGCTTCTCGGTCTCGAGCCTTTCCGGAAACACGACGGCGACAAAACAGGTACAATACTCTGAATCCTCGTTTTTAAACGGGAAGGTTAAGTTCTCCAAGAAATATTCGTACAAAGGGTTCTGAAGGGCTACCTGCCCTGGATTGACCCCTTCATTTTTGATAGCAGGTTTATTATCAGGTCGATTTTTGCCTCGATAGGTGCCTGTTCCCCTGGTACCGTTTCTGCAGTCTCTTCAACCGCATGTTCCTGCTCGTCACCGGTGAGTACGACCAAAAAAGCCCTGCGCCCTTCGAATTCAGTTTCAAATATCGTCGCTGGTTCACCGACGATCGGCACATATTCCCTGGGAAGCCGGATGTACGGGTACTCGAACGCGGGTTTTGACTTCTGCTTGGATACCTTTGTTACAGCCACCCGGCGCATGGTTGATCAACCATTCATGACGTCATAGAGGCATAAACCTTTCCTTATCTGAAGAGGACATATTTACGCAGGAATTTCCTTAAAACGAAATAAAAAAAGAGTTCTTTAAAAACAATACCTTGACCCGGAGACAGGGTTCCATGGATGTTCCCGGAATTTCCTCCCCCTGTAATTCCTGAATGTGGGAAGGAATGGGACATATCATAACGGAAGGATCCGCGGCTGAAGACTGTCGGAACTACTGACATTCCCTCGGTTTCAGCCTTATGGTACCTTTACATGAATTCATCATACAAGTAGACACCTGGTCTTTACTCCCATATTCCTGCGTACCACCTGGTGTCGTCCCTGACCTGAACCAGAGTTGTCGGACGACAGGGTGCTATGATGGAGAACGTCTTCCTGTGGTCTGACCTTTCCTTGTGTTTCCGGGACGCGGGAATGAGAAGCCGTCATGGAGGTGAACACCGGGCATTCAGCCGTCGCCGTGTTTCAAACCGTCCTCCCTGGCGTTACTGTTAACTCAAAAGGACACAATACCAATCAGGCAATGGAAAAAGTTCGCGTTCCGAGGAAGGTTTTTAATGAGCTGACTGCGCTCAACCGTGAAATCCATTACACTCTTGACTTCAACGCAGTCATCACGGCTGCAACAAACCGGGGGTATATGACCGCCGCACACTGGCTGGAAGCCCATGAAGAAGAGTTCAGGCGCGGCTGGGCGAGGGGTTTCGAGCCGGAAGACTAAAAAGGAGACCCTGCCGGGCTACCTGATGGTCCCGACAATCTCACCATTTTTAAAGAAGGTGATCGTTCCCCCGCTTTCAGATACGACGATGCCTACCGCCCGGGTCACCTTGGTGATCGCGGCAATGGAGGCATGGCGGGTACCAAGGCCCTGGGGTATCGTAACATTGCTCGTGTCCACGGTAATGTAACGGCCTGCGGCCTCGATAACCCCATCCCCGCTTATCACGAACGCTCCGTCAAGGAGGGCCATTTCCTTGATGTATTCTCTGAGGTCAGGCCTGACGATGAGCCGCTCCTCGCGGGGATGCCCCTCGAGCGGGTTCAGGATCAGCTGCCTGGACTTCATCAGGACCTCCACGTTGTCCCCGATGACGAACGCCGTCCCGATAGGTTTTCCCTCCCGGCCCTCCCTGGATAGTTCAATTGCAACCGCGATGGCGGCCTCGAGGACGAAGGGGTCGATATCCGTATCCGCAAGGAGGGAGGTCCGTATCTTTGTGATGTCCACTATCTCGGCGGTCCTGGTCCTTGGTGTTCCGGCACTGGTGTCATGTTCTGTCTGAGCGATGGTCCGGGTCTTTATCCTTTTACCACCGGCCTGCTTCCCTTGTGGCGCCTGGTCCTGGCGCTTTCCGTAGCGGGTTACATAGAGGACGACCAGTGAGAGCAGCGCAAGGGAAACGACAACGATGGCCCCTGCGATCCCGTAGATAATGCCGAACTCCCCGGATGGTGCGGTTGCGTTCACCAGGGGAGTCGTTACCGGTGTCGGTACCAGCGTTCCGAGACCTGGGTTGTCGGCGAGGAGCTTGTAACGGCCCGCAATAGCAGGGGCATAATCGGGGTCTATGAGGAGTGCCTGGTCATATGCCTCGAGGGCCCCTCCGGTGTCGCCGAGGGCTTCGAGGCTGACTCCCCGGTTGTAGACCGCTTCCTTGTAATCCGGTGCGATCCGTATGGCGTTGTCAAATGCGGTCAGGGCTGACTCATACATCCGGTTGGTCTGGAGAAAGAAGCCCTTCCTGAACCACAGCTTGGCGTTTTTTGGGTCTGCTGCAATCTGCTGGTTATAGTCTGCAAGGATCTCCTCAAAGGAACTCTGGTTGATGGTCAGGACCGCCGTGGGGGTGGACTGGGGTGTCGGGGTAGGCGAAACCGGGGTGGCGGTGGTCTCGACTGTTACCGGTGCGGTCGGGAGTATTACTGATGTCGGGGGAAGAGTGTAGGTCGTAACGACCGTGGTCGGGACAGTGGTCTGGTTCTGGGTGCTGTTTGGAGTCCTGGTTGGTTGCAGGGTCCTGGTCGCCGTTGGAGGCGGTGTTGCCGTGGGGAGGGCCGTCTGTGTCGGCAGTTGTGTTACCGTCGGCATGGGTGTCGGAGTGTCATCCGGCGGGACCGTCGTCACGACCTGGGTCACTGTGGGAGACGGGGATGGGAGGGGTGTTGGCGTCGGAATGGGTGTGGGGGTTGTTACAGGGGTAAGAATGGGTGTTGTCGGCACCGTTGTGATGGCTGCGGTTGGGGTCTGGTTCGGTTGGGCAGCCGCCGTCATAAAAACTGAGATGATGACGAGAAGGCCAAGTAACACGAGTTTTTGGGCCCGGGTACCGGCTGGACTGCGACCAATCATCATTTTATATCACTCCGCGATAGTAAAAAACCATTCTGCATTGGTAAATGCAGTTTATCAACGTCTATTGACGCTTGTAGCACTAAAGAGTGCCTCGGAACGGGTAAGATGTCCTTTCCCGTGGACCGGCACGGCTGGCCTGAAAGGGAAGAATTAACATCATAACGCCCGATTTTTTAGAAACAGTAATGATTCGTGCAACCAGCAGGGACACAGCCGGACCGTACTACCGGAGCCAACCCTGGGGAGAAAGCCATCATGCGAGGTGAAACAGGGAATGATGAAGGGCGCGCCGGGTTGTTCCCGGTACACGGGGGCACCAGCGGCCTGCTCCTCATGTCCTGTCTTGCCCTGGTCCTGACGGCATCGTGCGGCTGTATATCGCTTCCCTGGCATGAAGGGGAGAAACCATCGGTTCTCACTGACCTGACACAGTCATACCTTGACCCTGATACCGGGTTGTCCTTTCTCTATCCTGGAGGGAGCGCCGTCGTCAGGATATCGGCCGGGGAGATGAGCAGGTACCGAATCCTCCTTCCGGGGCTGCCACCCGATTCGCTCTCCCTCTCCCTGATGCCGGGGACACCGTTCCCGGAAGAGCTCATATCCTCTCCCCCGGCAACGGGCAGCGGTGTTACGGTCATCGAATCGGGGAAGGCAGAGTATTCCGGCAGCCAGGGGACCCGGCGGACCCTCGGCTTCCAGTCAGACGGGAAGGATATGAGGAGGCAGGAGGTAGTCATCCCTATCAGGAACTCTGTCCTCGTAGGCAGCCTCATTGTCCCATCTGCCGATTATCAGGCATACTCTCCTGTGCTGGAGGGCATCCTTTCAAGTGCCAGGCTTGACTCTTCGAGGTCGGCCCGGGTCCCCATCGTCACGGTCACACCGGTATCACCGTCAGGGCCGGCAGGCCTGGCATTGGTAAAACCTCTGTTTCTCCGTGGTGATATCATCCAGCCGATACCCCTCGATGAGGATTACGACCAGGACCATGCTCTTGTCATCCTCTTTGCCGGGGGGTCTGCCTATACCCTGAAACCCGTGAGGAAGTATGATTTCTATGACGGGTGGTACGCCGACGGACCGGTCTTTCAGGCGGACCGGGCTGTCGTCGAGAGGGATTATCCGTGGCGGACCGGTTCGGTCGACCCCGCGAGGGTTGAAACGCTACCCGGTGACCCGCTTGAACGTCTGCGGAAGATGAGTGACCTGTCGCCCTACGCCGTAAACTACAACACGACCAACTGGCAGCTGTTCTCGCCGAATGAAAAGTTCATCGATTTCAGTTTCGACCCCGATGACCTCGTCCCCGACCACCTCGAAGGATATGAGACCGTGGACGACACTGACCGGGAAGGTACGGGGCGCCAGGTACTGGACGCACGCATCGCCGGTGCGGGCCTCTCGAAATCCCTTACCTACACCCCTTCGGTCTCATCAGGGCAGCAAGGAAAACTGACCGGAATCGTCCTCGAAGCTCTCACCTTCAAGGACAGGGAGTCGGCGAATGCTTATTACCAGGGTTTGTTCGCTTCCGGAAGGCCTGCAAAACCCGGAGGGCTGGACGCTGCATACGAGTATGCAGAACGGGACGGGGCGGCAGCGGCGTCTTACACGATGCTTCTTGGGAACACTGCGGTCATATCAACGGCATTCGACCATGGCGGGAGCGGCAGGGGACTTGCCGGGGAGGTCTCTCTTGAAGCCGCATCGAAAACAGCGCTCTATACCGCCCTGAAGACCGTGCTCTGAAATCACCCCTACGTTCACCCGGACCTGTCTCCTTCAGGACTCACCCTGTGCGATGCCGATATTCCAAATACCATTATGTGTCCTACCTCCTGATCTCTCTCACAATATCCGGAGCGAGGGTCCCTGGGATCAACGGATCAAGCAGGGTCTGGTATAAGGCATTCATCAGCCTGCAG
>CASGHA010000003.1 GCA_949319355.1 uncultured Methanospirillaceae archaeon
GGACGCCAGGGCCGCACCCAGTACCAGGCAGCCCAGGACGATGAGGAGAGGACCACCCAAACGGTTCATACAGGTAAACCATCAGAGAAGGAGCTGATAAAACTTTCGGAGAGTGCGAAAATCCTTGCACCCGGAGAGATGTTTGAAGTTTTTCGTACATTCGATAATGAAAGGTCATTTTATTCAAGATATCTACAAATTCTCTTTGCTCCGCCCATTGATGTTTAAAGGGGGACACAGTTCTCCAGGACTCACCCTGCCAGCATAACTATAAATAACGACTCTAGTGTATAATTCATAAAGTTCTTATATGGGATGAGCATGGCCCACGGACGTGAGGAAAAGACGAAGGAAAATATCGGAAATGCTGCCGAATCAGCCAAAAAAACCCTTGAGGGTTCAGGGGCAAAGATCACCGGCGGTGTTGACCAGGTGGAGGACGCCATTGCCTCAAAAAAACAGGCTGCAGATGACCTTGTCACGAAGGTCCAGGGACCGGTAGCCGGCCTCACCGCGAAGACGGACCAGGCGCGTTCTTCATTTGATTCGGCGTTCACAAGGCTGAACGCTCCAGCTGATGCCCTGTCGATGAAACAGCAGCAGGCACAGACCGTTATCGATTCAGCCACCATGAAGGCTGAAAGTGCAGGACAACTCCTGAAAATACGGGAAAAGGCCCATACCCTTTCCCTGACGCAGCTCGACCAGGGGGTCGGGAATGCGAAAGGCATGGCAAACCAGGTTACCCAGGGCATCGAACAGCGCCAGACCGAGTTCAACACTACAGCCGGGATGATCGCAAGCCTGAAGGAGAAGATAATAGCGGCCCAGGGGCAGGGTGCAGGTCTGCTCAACAGGCAGGGGTAAGGCATGAACGCAGTCGAGGTCATCAGAAAAATCGTCGAGGAGGAGTCAAAAAAGATCCACATCCTGGAGATCGGAGTCATCACGTCACTCTTCTCCCATGCCAGTTCCGGCGACAGGGACAACTACGAGGTCAACGTGAAACTCAAGAACCGCGACCTGGAGCTCCGGAAAGTCCCGGTCGCCACCCAGCATATCGGGCTTACGTACATCCCGAACATCGGGGACCTCGTCCTCGTATCATTTGTGAATGGGAACATCAACTCCCCCGTGGTGCTCGCCCGGCTTTTTTCAGATGAACAACGGCCTCCGGAAAACCAGGCCGGAGAGATAATATACGCGTCCCCTGACTCGAAGAAATCAGGCCTGAAACGGCTATATCTCACGTTTAAAAGTGGAATATCTCTTCGGATTACCGATGACGATATTGTCATCACTGCCGGTAAGACCACGGTCTCCATAACGAATGACGGCGACGTGACCATAGATTCGAATGCATCGATGGACCTGAAGGCGAAGGGGGACCTCACGCTTTCCGGCCGGAACGTTACGATCAAAAGTGACCAGTCACTTGACCTCTCTGCAGGGACCACGGGAAAGATGGAAGCGTCGGCTACCCTGGACCTCAAGGGCGCCATGGTGAATATCAACTAAGGGGGACGGACATGGGGATGCCGGCAGCAAAACAGGGAGATAAGGTGCTTGCAATGGATATCCACATCATCCTGATCCCTTCACCGGGAGGCCCGGTACCAACTCCTGTGCCCCACCCATTCAACGGGATCATTGATTCAAACACCAGTTCAGATGTCATGATCATGGGACTACCCGCGGCAACGGTTGGAACAACTGCGACGAATACCCCTCCTCACATCCCCATGGGAGGCCCGTTCCAGATCCCGCCACGAAACCGCGGTACCATCATAACGGGAAGTCCCACCGTTCACATAAACGGAAAGATGGCGGCCCGGAACGGTGACACGGCGATGACCTGCAACGACCCGGCCGACCTGCCGTCAGGATCAGTCGTAGCGGCCGGGACGGTCATGATCGGATAGGAGGAAGGTGCATGGACGAAGAACTTCTTGGAAAGGACTTAAGCATTCTCCTGGAACCCTACCCTGATACCAGGGGACTTGGTGCCGACCTTACCATCACCAGGGACGGTGACCTTGAGGTCGTTGACGGGAGGCATAACCTTGGCCAGGCGATTTTTCACCGGTTGCTCACCAGACGGGGGGAACTGGCAGATATCGGCCATCCCGACTATGGTTCACGACTCCACGAGTTGATCGGTGAGCCCAATAACCAGGAAACGCGGGACCTGGTCAGGCTCTATGTGAAAGAATGTCTCTCGCAGGAATCGCGGGTCCAGGACATTATGAACATCAGGGTGACCGTTCCGGAGGACAACCGCCACGCGGTCATCATTGATCTCTCCGTCACCCCCATCAGGTCCTCGGTTCCCATGAACCTGGTCTTTCCCTATTACCTCGAGGTGGACTGATAATGGCATATTCGATGAAGACATTTCCCGAAATCACTGAGGATATCCTGCAGCAGGTCACCCGCGGTATTGTACGGGAACGACACGAGTACGAAAGCGAAAGGACGAAATACAAACTGGCCAGTGACACGGTTCATGATATCATCCGGGTCGAAGGGGTCGTCGGACAAAGTAGTCATGTTTTTTCATCAGGGACCGATTACCGTCGTTCCGGGACGATGCTCGAATGGGTTGATGGCGGACTGAAACCGGACGGCGATTCATCATTTTTTGTGAGTTATACCCTCGGGTCCGTCTCCGCCATCACCGACGTCAACCCCGGCAGTGTTGTCAGGACGTTCGTAGAAGCCATCGGGCTTGAGGTAGACTTCCTGTATGCACAGCTGAACGAGGTATACAACGCCGGTTTCATTGATACCGCATCAGGACAGTCCCTTGACCTGGTTGTCTCACTCCTTGGTATCGGAAGGAAACCAGCAGGCATGGCACAGGGAGAGGTCACCTTCGGACGACATTCTGAACCAGGGACCATGGAGGTAAACCGTGAGACCCATATGTACGATGGTTCAGGCCACATCATCCTTCACAAGAAAGAGATCAGGGAGATCGACACGGTTGAAGGGACGTCAGATGGAAAAGAGATTAGCCTTGAGAGGGGAAGGGATTTTACCCTTGAACAGAACTCGCTTGTCTTCCTGAAGGACGGCAGGAACCCGGACATCCAGACGCCCGTGTATATTGACTATACTGCCTACGAGACTTACCTCATCCCAAGGGACACCCGTATTTCGACGTACTCCCGGAAGGCATCGCAGGTGAAGGTTTTCAGGACGCTCCGTAACGCCGATCTTATCCGTTCCCCTGACGGCAGGTGGGAAGTGACGGTGCCGGCTATCGCTGCCGAGGCAGGAAAGGCAGGAAACGTATACGCAGGTACTTTGACGGTGATGCCATCGCCTCCTATCGGCATCGAGTTCGTAATCAACCGGAGCGATATCCTGAACGGTACCGATGCGGAAGAGGACGCCGACCTCAGGGAGCGGGCAAAACATGCCCTTGAAACCGCGGGAAAGGCCACCCTTTCATCCATACGGTCAGCCATCGAGGGAATTGAGGGGGTTATAGGAGACGTCAAGGTCGTCGACCAGCCCGACGGGGTGCCGGGCCTTGTCCAGGTCATCGCAAGCGGAGGGAACGAGAAACGGATACGCGACGTGATCGATGAGACCCGCTCCGCAGGAGTCCTGGTCGAATTCAAGAGACCGAGGATGGTACCCGTCCATGTCGCCCTGACGATCATGGTTATCCCGGGTATCCAGCCGGACGATGTCAGGTTGCAGGTCGACAAGGCCATCAGGGGGTACATGGGATCACTTGAGATCGACGAGGACATCATCATCAGCCGTATCATCGGCCTGGTCCTCCAGGTAAAAGGGGTGAGGGATGTATTCAATGTGACCCTGAATGACCAGAACGAAAACATCGAGGTCAGATTTGATGAAATAGGCGAGCTCCGGCTCCTCGATATATTCATGGAGGACTAGGTGATGTCGAGGAAGGAAGAGGTAGCAAAGCATCTTCCCCATTTTTACCGCTACTGGGACCGGGTGTCAGCCCTTTCCATGATCCTCGCAGGGGTCGGCAGGGCCCTCGATGAAACCGAAAAGGACCTCGTATCGATCATGAAGAGCCACTGGGTCGATACGGCGCATGCACATGACCTTGACCAGATCGGGGGGCTCTACGGTCTTTCAAGAAGACCCGGAGAGACGGATCCCGAGCTACGGAACCGCCTGAAAAGAGCGATACTAAGCTACAAGGGAGGGGGGACCATCGGAGCGGTCCAGATGGTGGTACGGATGCTCCTCCGCCTGCCTCCGGACTACCCGGTAACAATCATTGAAAATCCGGAACGGACAATGAAGAAAACCATGCAGGTGAGGGCAAACCAGGAAATGGTTATGAATTCACGTTCCATTGTAGATTCCGTCCCCCGGATTACCTTTGAGATTGAGACACCAGATACCCTTGCGACGGACCCTACTTTTATGAACATTACCACGGGACAGACCGTGACCTATAAGGGCCAGGTGTCGAGCGGTGACATCCTTGTCCTGTCAGGCGATACCTCGACCCTGAACGGTACTGATGTATCCGGGTCCACGGTGTATGACGGTTTTCCCGACCTCCCGAGAAGACGGTCCACATGGAAGTACTCGGAGCAGACCGGGGGAAATGTAGGCATTTTTGACCGGACAACCTTCGATGAATCGGTATTTGCCATTGACATCATCGCCAGGGTAACCATCGAATGGAAGGCCCGGGAACCAGCGGCTTTCGAGGTCCGCATCGAAAAAGAACTGCTCGATACAGCGGGTTTATCCAAATTTGACCTCCTTGAAGGGCTCAATGCCATCAAGGCATGTGGAGTGAAGGCATATGTACAGGTCGTTGAACAGGCATGACGATGGCAGGACAGCAGCAGGTTTATTCTGCAACAGAGAGTGACCATGGCAAAGAAGTATAAACCGGAACGAAAGAAACCAGGAGACCTTATCCGCTCCGAGGACTGGAACGCACTTGTTGACGAAGTCATTTTCCTCAGGAAGTATATCGGGAACATGACACGGAGCGTTACCCTGACCAACCTTGAGAGCCCGTCAGGAAAATCACAGCACCTCAGCTCCGGTGTCCAGGAGGAGTTCAATTATGGGACTGATGTGCTCGGGCTCATCACCAGACAGTTCTATACAACCGGGGAAGAGATCGGAGAGGTATGCAAGTATGGTCTGATCGACTATGCGGATATCATCTATTACTGGGCCGGGGCAATGAACGGTGATAAAAAAGCCCTTGAGATCACGCTTGAATATTTCGACGGGACAAACCACACCTCCGACAGTCTCCTTGTCCACGAGTGGTCGAAACTCCGGCCCAAGGGCAAGGAAAATCCCTGGGTTGAATACCTGTATTCGCCGAACCAGCGCCTTTGGTACAAATATGCCCTCAAGAACCCTTCGCCTGACAAAGGAATACGGTTTATTTCCTTCAGGGATACGAGTTCCGAAACCGGTATCCGGATAGCCAATGTCCTCCAGTATGTGACACGGATATGGCCTCTCGAGTAGGTGGATGATGCACCCGGTTGAACTGGTCGTGCTTGAAAC
>CASGHA010000004.1 GCA_949319355.1 uncultured Methanospirillaceae archaeon
CTCCGGGCATCGTCAAGGCGTTCCATCACCGCGGGCACCCGTTCCTCGATCGGGCAGAAGGCCTGGTCGGTGAGGGTCTCATCGTCCTTGATCAGGTCGACCCCGCCAATGGCTGCTTCATAGGCGACTTTGGCGGTGTCCTTCGGATTGAGACCCACCTTGGGCTTGATAATGGTGCCGACATGGGGGCGGCTGGTCGTGCCGGTGATCTTCCTGATACCGGATATACCGAACCTCGGTCCAGGGAACCCCGAGAGCCTCTCGGGGAGTTCAATATCGACAAGCCTGACCGAATCAAGCCTTGACAGGCCGAACAGGTTCCCGGCAACGACAGAGAGGTACTGGGCGACATTGCCAAGTTCAAAGATCTCCTCGGGATAGGCTATCCTTGTCAGGTACCCTCCAGCCGACGGCTCGACCGACTGCACGTGGCCGTCAAGCCGTTCGACATAAGCAGGCCGGGTGGTGATGCCGGTCCATGTGCCGGTCGTCTCCTCCTCGCAGATAGCCTCTGCCGCCTTTTCCGGGGCCGTATCGGCCCGGGGGTGGAAGTAGTAGGTTGCAACCACGTCTGGCATGTCCCTTAACAACTCCTGCAGTTAGTGCCTGTTGAATTCATTGATGTCCCAGCCCAAATATTCACGTATGATGATGTAGGCCATCTGTGGCGGTATCGCTCCCTCTTCAGTGACGATCAGGTCGATGTACTCAGGAGGGGTGACATCGAACGCCGGGTTCCTGACCCTGACATGTGGGAGGGAGTCAATGATTTCAGGTGGCAGGACCTCTCCCGGCTCCCGCTCCTCTATGGTGATGAGCTCTCCGAAGATGGTCCTCGGGGCAAACTTGTACGTCTCTGCCGCGACGATAAGACTCGTCCTCGCCTCATCCGCAGCAAGTGCTATCTGCGAGGTCCCTATTTTGTTGACAACGGCACCGTTTACCGCAACCGCGTCCGCGCCGACGACGACCAGGTCGATTCGGTTCATAAAAGAGCGGACCGCTGAGTCGACGATGAAGTTTGTTTCTATGCCTGCATCGTTCAGGGTCCTGATGGTGATCTGGCCCTGGTTTCGCGGCCTGACCTCAGTCGCAAAGACCGAGAAGTCACGGCCCTGTCTCCGTGCCTCGATAAGACAACTAAGCGCGGCCTCGGAGTTGCAGTGAGTCATCACGACGTCGCCGTCCCTGATATGCCGTGCGCCAATCTCTCCTATCTTCCCGACCGCCTGCTCTGAACTCCTTATGAATGAGTCGGCACGGGCCGCTATGGCTTTTTTTGCCTCTTCCGGCGTATTTGTCCCTTCCATTGCCAGCATCACCGTATGGACGGCGTTTGGAAGGGATACTGCCGTAGGCCTCGTCAAGACAAGGGTGTGCGCAGCCTTTTCCATTTCCGCCATAAAACCGGCGATATCACCCGATTCGACCTGGTACGCATGGTCACGGAGGGCGGCTGCAGCCACCCTGGCTATCCTTCCTGCGCCGCGTATTTCCATGCGGCGAATTTTTCCTGCTGTGTCAGCCACGTCAGTCACGGGAAACCCTCATGATACGGGAGGCAGATAAGATGAAATAGGCTTTCGAACACCCATGTCCACCGCGGTTGTATTTGATAGTGCAGGAACACTCCTCGAAACGTACAGGGTCGCAAAGAACATCATCACCGGGGAACTCATGCCCGGGATTGAGACTACCATGCTTACGTTTGCCGATCCTGACCGGGTACTGTGCGTTATCCAGGTCCACAGCCGCGAAGTAATGGCTGAATCACCGGCGACCCTGTTTTCTGATTACCTCATTAAAAACGGGATAGGGTTCGGGATCAGCTGCACGCGTAAGGTCCTGGCCTCTGATGAAGTGGGTGAAATCCTCTATAACGACCACCGGGCAACCGCCGGAGACCTCCAGGAATGCATCAGGGATGTCTGGTCCCGGATACGCCGTGAGGAGGTGGTGACCCTGAACAACGGTGTCATCGTGAACATGGCCGTTCCGGGCATAGAGTTCATGGTAACAGCCGGCGGCAAGCCGTTTCCAGGGGCAAAGGAGGTTATCACCACCCTGCACCGCCACGGGATCCCGACATTCATCGCGTCCGGGGACCGGGTGGCAAAGCTGACGAAGATGGCCGATTTCCTTGGGATTCCCCGTGACCGGGTGTTCGGGGTGGCCACACCGAAGATGAAGGCGCAGATCGTCGGTGACCTCAGGGAGGAGTATGACCGCGTGGTCATGGTCGGCGACAGCATCAACGACCTGTATGCATTCAGGGCAGCGGATGTTTCCATCCTCACCGAGGAACAGTCGGGTGAGAAACACCAGGACCTCTATGAATCGGTCGATCACGTCATCCATGACCTGCGGGAGGTAATCACGATCGTAACCGGGATCCAGTGAAAAAAGCCTCCCAATGACCGGATATAAAGAGTAATATGGTACGGATACCAGTAATCTATACAAGGAGTGGTAATGGCCCCTTTGATCACGGTTGAGAACCTTTCAATGGATTTTGACGGGACAAAGGTCCTCAAAAATATTTCTTTTGAGATAGGTGAAGGAGAGATCGTAGGTGTTATCGGCAGGAGCGGTGCAGGGAAAACCGTGCTTATGCATCTTCTGCGGGGTGTCGACCAGCCACCGACCGCCGGGAAGGTCATCTACCACGTCACCGTCTGCCCGGGCTGCGAGTACATAGGCCTCGCCAGCATGGCGAAAAAACCCTGCCCGGTCTGCGGGGCAGTCCTTTCGCCGCAGGACGTGGACCTCTGGAATGAAAAGAATGAGGTTATGAAGCGCCGTGTCATGAGGAGGACGGCGATCATGTTCCAGCGGACGTTCGCCCTCTATGGGAACGACCGCGTCATCGAAAATGTCTTAAAAGCCCTGGACGAAGTGGGCTTTCCCGTTGAAAAAGCAATCGGACGGGCTGCAGACCTCGTCGACCAGGTCAAGCTCTCCCACCGCATGATGCACATCGCCCGTGACCTCTCAGGAGGAGAGAAACAGCGGGTCGTGCTTGCACGTCAGCTGGCAAAGGATCCCTTCATGCTCTTTGCCGATGAGCCCA
>CASGHA010000005.1 GCA_949319355.1 uncultured Methanospirillaceae archaeon
TCATCTGACGCCTCCGTCCGGCTCCCGGAAGCCAGTCCCACGCTTTACGTCTCATCATCATTTTTCTGGAGCAACGATGGCCAGTCGTATGGGAGTTACACCTCCCCGGGACAAATGACCCTTCCCCTGGTAATCTCTTCATCATCAGCGGCTGATATCTCAATCAATTCTGTTTCCGGCCCTTCTTCAGGGACTGCCGGGTCCTCCATACAGGTGTCAACAATGCTCCAGAACACGGGAAGTGTTGATACCCCTCCGGTCGATCTCTCCTTCGTCCTGCTCGACAGCAGCGACGTAAATAAAATGTACCTGCTCGGGACAACGAAAACCCTGTCAGGTCTGTCGACAGGCATGGTCATGACCTTTTCAACGACCTTCAAAGTCCCGTCCGACGTCCCTCAGGGAAATTATTTCATCGCGGTGCAGGCTGACCCTCTGGGAAAAATTCCTGACCAGAACCCGGATAACAATATCGACTCCTCGATGCCGGTCACCATAATGATCCAGGCTGCATCAGCAACACCAACTCCCACATCAACACCCACGAGGACACCAAACCCGACGCTCACGCCTTTTCCCCCGGTTACCCCGACGGTGACAGCCACGCTCACACTGACTCCTTCAGTGACACCTACCGGGACAGGAGCCACACCAACCCCGACTTCGGGGACGCCCCAGGTAACACCGACCAGGACCACAACACCCACGAAGACTCCCACCCGACCTCCGGATTCAAAGGAATGCACTCTTATATCGTCATCAACCGTTATCCAGAAATCCGGCACGTATTGCATAGACCGGGACTTTGCAGGGTATATCCGGGTGGCGGCCTCCTATGTGACCATTAAGGGATACGGTCATACCATCACCTCCTCTGACCCCTTGTCAGTCATCACCCTAGGAAATGCATATGACGAAAAGACAGGCAAATATGCGACTGTGACGGATATCACGATCAAAGACCTCAACAGCGACGGCGTAAGCATCACCGGAGACCATGCAAAAAAGATAACGCTCGAGAAGGTCTCGGTCAGGAATGTCAGGAAGGGCAACGCGCTGAACCTGAACGGCATTTCGGGGTTCACCCTGCGCTCTTCGGTCATATCGGACAACCCTGGTGAGGGGGCCAAGGCATGCAATGGTATCCGTCTTGAAGACGTGAATGGTATTATTATTGACAAGTCCACGATCTCAGGCAATACCGGTACAGGGTTATTGCTCCTGGGAGTCGGGAATGTCCAGTGTTCAGGGTCGACTTTTGAGGAAAACGCAAAAGGCGGGATTTACCTGAACAAATCGGCTGCTACCCTCATCAACACGAACCTCAAGTTCCTGTCGAACACCTTTTCAGGAAATTCGGGATTTGGGATGTACACCGCTAAGGTGAGGGACCTTTCGGTCTCTAAAAATACGTTTACAAATAATGACATAGGGATTGTTACTGCCCAGGACGACTCCCTAAAAGTGTGGATAGGGTCGAACGTGATGAAGGAAAACCGGATTTCTGCAGTCAGGGTCGAGGGTCAGGATACCACGGTCAGGGGTAACACCATAGAAGATAACCAAAACGACGGCTCTGCCGATGGGATAACCCTGGCAGGGAAGAAAAATATTATTTATGACAATACCGTCCGGTCCAATGACATCGGGATCAGGCTCATCGGGGCAGCGACCCAGAACACGGTTTATAACAACCTTTTCAACAACGATATCAACTTCTACTTCCAGCCCGGCACCGGGAAATACAGCCCCGGGCCTGCAAAGAATTCCTGGAACATCGCAAAGAAGTCAGGGAAAAATATCATCGGCGGCCCGAAGACCGGTGGCAACTACTGGGCATCCCCGAACGAGACCGGCTTTTCGGAACAGGCCAGTGACGGAAACAACGACGGTTTTGCCGATTCCTCCTATGAACTTGCTGTCCTCAACCGTGATGAGCTGCCGCTCGTCATGTAGGGTAAGTATGAATTGAGCAAATATTACCCTTTATTTTTAAAAAAAATCAGGTGATACGGGCTTTTCAGGACAGTATTTCAGAGGTCGCCGTATCGTGCATCCCGGAGGATCGGTTTGAATTTCCTTACCCTCAGACCGTCCGTTTGACGATGATCGTTTCAGAATTTTCATAGTTTAATCCATCCGGAGAACGGCGCCATGCCTGGCCGACCTTGTCACCGGAGCCTGAACCTGAGCTCCAGGTGGTCCTGAACGGGACATCTTCTGTTTCCTTCTCAATGAGGGGGATCTCCAGTGATGTACCATAAAAAAAACGGTCATAATCCATTATTGAGTACTGCTTACTCTCTTTATCCGCCCTGCTCGATTTCCAGTAACCGACACGCTCCGATGCGACCACATCATCGAGTTTACAGTAATACCCCACGGTCCAGCCGACACCCATGCCTGGACTAACCCCGCTGGATGAGGGCGGATCAGGAAATTGTATCCTGATTGTTTTTTCATCGACGATCTTTCCCTCTGCGATAAAGGTACGAAGCCACAACAGCGGCAGTGTTGTTTTGCTGATCTGTGACCATCTTTTTTTGAGTTCAATGTCTTCATCCCTGATCGTGGAAGGGTTGAACCGGGCGGCATGCGGCACCTGGTCGGATTGCTCCGCTTCATGATCTGATCCGGAACCAGTGACCTCCATGCCGAACACGACAGAAGAATGGTACAACGGGGGATCAGAGGCCGGAAATGAGTATGGTTTAATTGAGAGGAATGAAACATTACCCGTTGAAAAAATTTTCACTTTGTCGATAATACTGACAGTCAGCCTGAGCTGCCAGGTAACCGTGAGGCCTGCACGCATATTCAACGCCTTTCCGTCCTGATAATACTCTGTTCCGTCTCTTGCAGGCCAGGAACCGATGCCGATCATATTTTTTTGCCTGATGGTTACTTCCCAGGACTCCGCTTTCATCATTCCGAGCATCCTGATGATGAGATGCTTCGGTTTTCCTTCTTTGGTATCCATCCTGGGAGTGTCGAATGTGTTCTCACCGGTCTTCGGGACGAGAAGTCTCGGAGTCTTCTGACCTTTTGCAAGGATTTTTGCAATATCTGCTCCTTCATTGACAACGGTCTGGAGAAGGGTGACATAGACCAGGGTCCTTTCTTCGTTTTCTCCTTCCCCTTCTGAAAGCTCGTACCAGTAAAACGGAATGATTCCCCACCGTACCATCTCGCAGCCGAGGGATAGGACCGTCCTTGGCCCAAGGAGTTTGTCCATTTTCAGGGATTCCCGCTTCATCCTTATACCGGCATAATCGGCCGTCCATATGGCCTGGAACAGGGTGAGACATTCGTTCATCCCTGCATCGAAAACCCCCTTCTTTGATCCTCCTGATGAACTCTCCCCGGATGGGATGGTTATCCCGATGATATCGAACATCCTGCTGGCAAGGCTGACCTCGTCAGCCCTCTGGTCCCCAAGGCGTATCGGTCCCTTTCCTCCGAATGCCTTGTCGCAGACGGTCCAGCTGAACTCCTCGTATTTCTTCGCGAGAGCATCGTCCCTTACCTGTTTCGTTTCAGCCCTGTTCCCTGCCTCATCGTCCGTCCTGGTTGTCACAAGTCTGATTACAGGGTTGGAAAGACCAGTAGGGTTGTCCTTAACAAGGCCGTCATTATCGGTATAACCGGATTTCTCCCCAATGGTGTATTTCATTGATGAGTATGGTATCCACTCCTCATCGACGAACCTGACGGTGGTTATCTCCACTTCGGACGGCTTATCCTCGTCTTTTGATGAATCCTTCTCTTTTTCCTCCTTTTCCGATCCGGTGGGATCTTCCTCATTGACATTGGAAGGAGAATTCCGACCTTTTATCCCACTGCTGGAACCTTGAGAGGTTTTTCCAGCGGGAACGTCTTTCCCGGACATTCCATTTATTTCTGGAGACGGAGTATCACTAGCGGCAGAAGATGGACCTTTGTCATCCGCTCCAGGCGTACCTCCGGCCTGGACCTCTTCATTCTTTTGGCCTGATACCGGGCTGCTCCCCTTGACCGCACTACCTCCCGGACCCTTGAAGAGCTCGTAACCCGGTAAAACAGACCCCTTACCCTTGTTTTTGTTCCCTCCCTCCTTCCGCCGGGACGAGGGTGAGATATCAGGGACGGTTACCTCGATAGGTTCACCCATGTACTTTACCTCCCTGGAGTCTCTGCAAAGAATAATTTCCGGGCAGCAATGTCAGCCAGGAAAGAGGGAAACCGGGCATCCTTCTGGTCCATTGTCCGGACGAGGCCGGGCCGATACAGGCACTGATGCCTTTTTCATGATAATCGGACGGAGAAAGAGGGAAAATTTCAGAATAACACCTGATATGGAACGACAGGGTCCTTGCCAGGCGCTTCCTCCTCCGGCCAGGGTATCCCGAATTCATTCCCGATGCTCCCTTTACATCCCTATCTGTTCCTTGGCCTGGAGGACCTTTTCCTTGGCCCCGTTATAGGTCTTTTTCATCCCCTCGATTTTAGCCGCGGCCGTTGCCCGTGCTTCATCAGCCTTCTTTCGTACTTCATCGATCTTCCTGTCCGCATCCTTTATGAGGTCCTCCGCTTTCGTCTTTGAGGAATCTATCTGGTCCTGTGCCTGTGTGACCGTATCATCGAACTTTTTCTTCCCTTTTTCGAGTTCCCCGGTTATTTTCTTCTCGGCGTCCGCGAGTTCCTTCTTTACACCGGCAACTTTGTCCTTGACCTCCTTCTCCTTACCGGCTAGTTCCTTTATCTTATCTTCCGCCGTCTTCTCTGCCGATTCCACCTCTTCCTCACATTTTTTCTGGATTTCTGTAACTTTACCCTTCAATTTCTCTCCTGCGTCGGAAGCCGCGTCACTCGCCGTACCACCGAGCGATCCGGTTGTATCCTCAACTGATTCCTGCAGTTTTCTGACCTCTTCTTCCGCCTTCTCCCGGATCCCGGCAACTTGTGCAAGGGTTTTATCCTTCAGCTCCGTTCCTTTGGCCTTCAGGCCGTCGAGCTCCTTTTCAGCTTTTCCCAGCTCCTCGCCTGCCTTCTTCTTGTATTCCTCGTACTTTGATTTTATTTCTGAAATGGACTTTTCAAATTCTTTTTTCTTCTCGACGACCTCTTTTTCGAGCTTTGATACTTCCCCGAGCACCTCCCGGGCCGCTTTTTCAGCCTCCTTTTTCAGTTCCTCTGCTGCTGCAATCATCTCCCGGGCCGCCTTGTCGAGTTCTGCAAGGAGGGAGTTGATCTCCACCAGCATCTTCTCGAGTTCCATCTCTCCCGTCTCGATGGCATCGAGCAGGCGGAGTTTCAGTTCTTCGAAGGCGTTCTCAAGAGATGCGAGCTGTTCCGCGAGCGGGTTGGTAAGGCCCGGAAGGGACGGAGTCTCCGGCATTGCCGGGAGGGGGGATTCGGCTTCCTCGATGACTGCTTTCTTTACCCAGTTGATCCGTGACAGGAACCCCTCTTTCTTGTTAAAATGATGGGTTATCCCCGTGACTTCGAACTCCCCGTTCATCTCCCCGTCGGGCATTTCCTTGATAGAGATGGTCTCCCCCACCCTGACATTGGCACTCCCGAGAGTGGTTATGGTCCCGGAAAGCGGCGTCAGGATGGTCTCAAGATACGCACGGGCGACCTTCCCGGCCGACTCCTTGTCCCTGATGACCGGGTCTTCGATGACGAAGGTCACATCACCTGAACCGGCTGAGCCCTCGACCGCCTTCTTCGTCCTCCAGTGCGAGGTGTCAGCGCCTTTGAAACTCGCCGGGCTCTCTCCAAGGACTTTAACCGATGCCGTGACCGGTGTCGGGTGTTGGATCTCATACGAAAGGATATCCCGTCCGTACTTGAACGGTTTCGGTGTTGTGCGGTGGTATTGACGAAAAACGAGTTTTCCTTCGAAGTTCATGAAAAAATCGAAACCGCATTTCCTGGCGATTTCACGGATGTGCATGTAGGCACCCCTGGTATCGTCGACAATATACATGGGAAACGAGATACCGTCCTCTACCTTTTCTTCCTTGATCCCGAATGACTTGGCGATGTCGCTGACGATATCCCCTGCGGTCTGCTTTTCGTATACCTTGTTCTGGTTTCTCCTCGTGAGGAGGCTCATCATCGAGTAACCGGTCAGACTGACAGCCTTGATGGACGGAGTTATCTTGTCTACGGTCCCGGTGAACACCTTGGAGAGGCTGCCCTCATAGCCAAGGCTGATGGTAACCGGGTCCCCTTTCCTGAAGCCCTTTGTCTTCTCACCAGTCCTGATCACGAGGTCAAAGGTATCCAGGGGAATATTGAGGTCCAGCTCAACGGCGGCACTGACGATCTCCTGGGTGTTGCGGGAGTCGAAGGTGACTGACCCTACCTTGATTTCGTATGCCGGTTTCTGCATGCTGGACTCCTATCCTGCCCTGTTTTTCCTGATGGCCAATGTATTTGGTCGACCCTTCCTGGTGAGATGACTTCTGTTTTACCGACGGATCACTTTTTCCTGGGTTTTTTGCCTTTTGCCGGCCCCTGGGATCCCTCCATCTGTTCCCCTCCGGGCGGTTCCTTTCCTAAAATGTCATCCTGATCGCCCGGTCCATTACCGGCACCAGGAATATCACCTGAGCCGGCCTCGTCTCCTGAAAAACCTGGAACGGCTGTGTCTTCACCGGAAGGCCCAAAATCATCTCCCGTTTCCGATGATATGACTGGTGCCTGGCTTTCATCAGTCACCTCCTCTCCGGCCACGTCCTTATCAGGCAACACTGGCTCCTTTCCATTGTTTTCAGTGCTGGGCGCCTCTTCAGAAGCTTTGCCTGACTCATCCGCTGATCCGTCATCTGCCCCTGGTTCCCCGCTCTTATCTTCACTCCCGGATTCCTCTCCTGAGCCGCCGCCCTCTGCAGATCCTTCCTGCGCTTCTTCAGGACCTGGCTCAGTACCAGGGCCTCCATCACCACCTGAACCAACGGCTACGGTCTCTTCGATGCCATCGTACTCCTTGTCTCCGACCGTTACCCGGTACGTACCTGCCGGGACGTCCTCTTTCCGGTATACACCTTCCCCGTTCGTCGTCAGCTTATACTCCGCCGTTGCACTTTTCAGGAGGACGGTGACACCGGACTTCGGCTTGCTATTACTGTCAAGTACCTTCCCGGTAACGACATTGATCGAATCCCGGGTCTTTTCTGCTTCCTTGTCAAGCCATTCCTTTGCTTCTTCCTTCCTCGTAGGAGGTGTTGTCGGCTCAGGCGGGGGTTCCTTGTATTCCCTCAGGACAAGCGAGTATTCAAACACCTCGGGGACGCCGGCGGTTTCCTTCACGACAAACTCCTCGATGACGACCTTGGTAACATCGCTTGCGCCGGAGATGTCGGAGTTAAACGGCAGCTGAACTCCCTGCTTGTACTTAGAACGGACCATTTCCAGGGTGTTTTTTGCCGTTTCTCCATGAAACGAGCCATCAAAGGATATCCTGACCGGCTCCCGCCCAAGGTCCTGGAAGACATTTCCCTGCATGCCGGGGATCTCGTGCTCGACGATGGCCCGGCGATCGGCGGTGTTAATCCTGGTTACTGTCCTGACATCGATCGGGGACCCGGGCTGGTTCCTCCATATAAGCCGTATTCCGTCAAGTTCAATATTCACAGGACACCCCCGTAGCGGGCAAGTTCATCAGAAAGGATCCGGCCGATTTTTCTTCCAAGGTCCCGGAGTTCCCGTTCGTCACTGCCGTCCCTGACCTGGACGCTGATATGGAAATCGTTATGGAAATGGTTGGTTGCTCCTGCCGGTGCCAGGGTTGAATGCCGGGAATCTCTGTCCACAATATGTGAAGATGCCGAAACAGAAGGGTGAGCAGGAGATACCTGGGCGGATGGGGGCGGGGACAGGCAGGGACGTGGTCCGGCAAGGATTGCCATTCCAGGTGCCTGGAGGACTGCTGATGCATAACTCCCCGGACGGTCCTGGCCAGGAACCCCGGAAGGGCCCTGCTCAGGGTAGGCTGTCCTGGCGTGTCCCTCCCGACTGACATCCCGGACCGGAAAGGTCATCAAGGTCACGATCTCCTTCAGGGTGTTGTCCTGGTGGTCGCTGAAAGAGCGTGCAAAGGCCGTTATCCGGCGAATCGGAGTTTCGGTTGTTATGAGCCGTTCCAGCACTTCCCGGATTACCGTATGATACGGAAGCGATTTCCATAGGCCTGTTGCAAGGGGAGAAGCGGGTGAAGAGAGGTGGGATATCAGAAGGGAGAGGGGGTGTGTGGTTTCGGAGACGGACAGATGACCTGCTGGTGGCTGATCTGAATGTACAATCCCTGCAGGCGGAGGAGGTATGAGGGGAGATATGGCCCTGAAAGGATTATCCAATCCGGGTATTACCTGCTCTGGGGACTCCTTTTGTGCTTCGTGGAACTCCTTTCTGGGAGAGAGGATCGGGACTCCGACGCGATAGGTGGAAAGCTTGTGATGGATGACCGGGATTTCATCGCGGGTGCCAGAAACGGAGGTGCGGGGAGCTGCCATATCCGGTTTCCAAGCCCTTTCCTCGCCTCTTGTGGCACGCATCTCAAATACGGGTGATCCGTGAGGTGCACTCATACCTTCCGGTTGCCTGAACAGGAACCTGAATATCCCTTCAGGGTGTATTTCTGCTCTTCTGCCTGAAAAGGTTCCTGTCTTCCCATCCCTCTCCTGGAGGTCCGTGTCATCCCGTGCCGCCCGGGTGATCTGGATGTCCCGGGAAACGAGTCCTTGAACGACACTTCGGGAGACTGCGACACCTGAATACTTATACGAGGCTTGGAACCGGGCTGATTGGGTAAGGAGGTCTCTGACTGCCACGTATTCCTCTGGCGGCATTACAGTATATGCCGGCTTGTCAGACGGAGGAATTTTTTGATCCCCCGGTTCATGGTCTGCCGCGGGACGGGGTACGGAAATGGTGGTTCGGGATAGATCCCTCTCCATGTATCCTGTTTTCTGGTTTTTCCCGGTGTCGGGTGCCGACCGTTGGGATGCCAGGAGATCGATCGTTGTTACGGGACGAGATCCCGGATACCGACTCCCTGCTCCATGCGGACCATCGAGGGTGCGGGAAATGACTTCCCGGGACTGGATTGCAAGCCGGGTATATGATGAAACGGTGCTGGTAAATGAAGGGACCAGTGCACGGTCCTGAATCGATTTGTCCCTGCTGGATACCTCTGCCCCAGCCGGTTTCTCATATAAATAAGCGTGACCTGTTTCTTTCAAGTCCTGCATTCCAGGAAACGGTGCCAATGCGGGGGCATGGTAGAAATTATTCCAGATGGCCGTGGTTTCAGCCCTTGAGAGAAGAGAAACAACAGACCAGACTTGAACATCAGAATATGCAGGGGAATGTGCCCGTTGTTCCGGTGTGGGCGTTTCACCGTCTGGTACCGGTACTTCCGGTGCGATATTCAGGTGGAACGGGGTTGCCGAAAGACCGGACAGTTTTTTCCACCACGACAGCAGATGGTCAAGAGGCGAAAAAAAACCTGTTCCTGCCTGTGATTCATTACAGAGCAGGTCACGTATCTGTCGTATCCCCGCCTTGTGATATCGATAGACACTCCGCGCAAGAACCTCAACCGGGTCAGGGCACCGGTTTTCACTTTTCCTTCTGCTCATGACGCCCCCATGCAGGAAAGTCCCCCGTATTCTGTCAGTATCACGTACCTGGTGATTGGAACCAGCCTTTCATAAGACAGGTCAGGACTCATCATCCTCGTCGTCGAGGAAGAGAAATCTCGTTACTCCGGGCTCCCCCTGTACTGATGCAGACACCCGTTCCGTGCGGTGGTTGTACGCCGTAAAGAGGAAGTGGACCTGGTCCCGTGTCAGGTCTTTCGGGCTTTGTGCAAGTTTATACCCGAAATCAAGACAAAGCGCCGCTAGTTCCTGCCCTTCCGGGGATTCAACCAGTTGTTCGATCTCTACCTTTTTTTTTTCGCGTCCTGCCCGGTATTCATACCCGATAGTTCGAGCACCTTCATCCCGATGAACTCCGGGATACCAAATTTCATCTCGGCGACCTCGTCCGGGCTAAGCGAAGGGTCCTTCATGCCAAGTGACACGGCAAGCCGTAATGCCTTGAAATGCCTGACCGGGTCGATCTTTCCCACATCAGGCTCGCCATCCCCGTTCAGAGGGATCTGGCCGATGGTTGCAAACACATCGCCGAGTTCACCATCGGTGAGTGGCCTTATGGTGACCTCGGCGTCGTACCCCGGTACAACCAGGGTCTCAGACCGTTCCTTCCCTTTGAGGATATCGTCCTTTGTCAGCTTTTTCATCCGGTACCCCTGTCATGCCTCACTTGTCCCCGGTAACTTCCTTGCAGGTGAAACTATAGACTACGATACCAACACCGTTTACGTCCATGGAAAACTCCCTGTCTGCCAGGTAACACTCAGTGAAGGTGAGTTTCCTCGATATTGCTGACGTCTTTGCCCCTCCCTTGAGTTCGGCGGTCATGGTGAACATGGCCTTATCGGGATCGGTCTCTGAAAACTTGGCATCGAGGGTCTTGGATACTGATTTTATCTTTAATTTTCCTGTTACGGAAAGGACACCGTAGTCGAACCCCTGTCGTTTGTCCGATCCGGTCCCGACGATGTCTATCGGGTTCTTGACGATCTTGTACTCAAGGGACTGCAGGCCTGCAAGTCGTTCTGAATCTACAGTGACCTGGCTTTCCCGTGCCGAGAAGAAATTCGCGTTGAGTCCTGATGCTTCAGCCATGGTATCTCATTCCTCCCCCAATTACGCCTCCACCTTGATGGTGGCATAGATATAGTCCATTGCACGGACCGGTCTGACGGCAAGGTCGACCCGGACAATACCCTGGGCAAAGTCGAGTTCCGAGCTGTAGACGTCAAGGAGGTACGGAGGTTCCTTGCCGTCGGTGCTTGGGACGATCGCACCCTCGCTTTCCATCCTCATCATGAACTCGGTTATCTTCCCCTTGAGTGCTGACCTGCCTGTCGGTGAGTTAAGGGTCCCGATAAAGAGGTCGGCTACGCTTTTCACACCCCGGACGGAGTGATCGGCTATCCTCATTACGCTGATCTGCTCCTTACTCGTCGCAATTCCCTTGATTACGATAATACCCCTTCCCCTCTGGGCTTCGAGCGGGAGTATTCCGGCCTTGAGGAGGTCCATCTGTTCAGAGGGGGTGTAATCCCGTTCAAGCTTTGCGATCCCGCTGACAGGCTTGTACGTCGGAGACTCGTAGTAATTAAGGCGGCTTATAAGGCCGGCAACCGCCCCAAGGTTCCCGTACGGAGCGACCAGCACGAACCGGTCACTTGCCAGGGTGGTCGTCCTCCTGCAGATGTCACCGACGCTCTCTCCCCGCGAAACCGTCCCGAGACCGATCCGGTTCTTGGCATCGAGGCTCATCCTCATGCAGTGTGATTCTATAAGGGCATGGATCTCGGGGTCCGTTATATCACAGGCCATCACGATATCGACGTCCGGGTCTCCTTCGAGTTTTTCGAGGGCCTTCTCGAAGTCGTCCTTCGTGATTACTCCGGTCATA
>CASGHA010000006.1 GCA_949319355.1 uncultured Methanospirillaceae archaeon
TTCCTCTCCCGGCAGACCATCTTTCCCATCAGGACAGGAAAAGGATACATGTTCGGGTCGGTGGCCCATGACATCACCGAGGAGAAGAAGGTTGAAAATGCGCTACGGGAAAACGAGAAAAAATACCGGGACCTCGCAGAGCTCCTCCCCCAGGTAGTGTTCGAGCTGGACCCCGGTTTCATGATCACCTACGCGAACCGGCACGCCTTCTCTCTCTTCGGGTATACGGAAGAGGACCTGCGTTCCGGGATATCGGCCCTGGCCCTCATCGAGCCCTCGCAGCACGAGACGGTGAGACGGAATGCACAATTGCAGGTCGAAGGCCTCCTCAAGGAGCCCCAGAAGTATACCGCCGTGAAAAAGGACGGGACTACGTTCCCCATCGAGATCTCCTCGTCAGCAGTGTTCAGGGACAACGTCCTTACCGGCTTCCGCGGGATCATCCTGGACATAACGGAAAGGAAAAAAATGGAGGATGACCTGAGGGAGAGCGAGGAGCGGTTCAGGGGCATGGCCGAGCGTTCGGCCGACCTGATCTTCATCATCGGCCACGACATGAGCCCGACGTATGTCTCGCCTTCCTCTCGTGATATCCTTGGGTATAAACCAGGCGAACTGGTGGGGAAACCGTCCGAGTTTGCGCTGGCTACGATCTTTTCCCGGAGCGGCCCTGAAATCATGGAGGCGGTCCGAAAAAACATTGAGGGAATGGCGGTCTCCAATACCGAGGTCAGCCTTGTTCGAAAGGACGGCACGACGGTTCAGGTAAGCGTCAGTTCCGTGCCGGTCATGAGGAACGGCGTGTTTTCCGGGGTCCAGGTCACCATGAGGGACATCAGTCGCATGAAGGCGGTGGAGGTGGAGCTGAAACAGAACCGGAAACTGCTCGCTGAAGCAATGGACCTTGCAGACCTGGTCAACTGGGAGTACGATGTCAGCACTGGGCTCTTCACCTTCGATGACCGTTTTTATGCCCTTTACGGGACAACTGCTGAACACGAGGGCGGCACCCGGATGACGGTAGAGACCTACTCCCGGGAATTCGTCTATCCTGACGACCGGCATGTCGTCACTGAAGAGGCCCGGAAGGCTGTTGAAACGACCGACCCACAGTATGTTTCGTACCTTGAGCACCGGATCGTCAGGAGAGGCGGGGAAGTCAGGTATATAGCGGTCAGGATAGCCATTGAAAAGGACCCTGAAGGCAGGACGGTCAGGGTCCACGGGGCCAACCAGGACATCACCGAACGAAAGAGGGCCGAGGAAGCCCTGCGGCTGGCGAACCGGCAGCTCAACCTCCTGTCCGATATCACGAGGCACGA
The DNA here is from genome assembly GCA_949319355.1 of uncultured Methanospirillaceae archaeon. GTDB lineage: Archaea > Halobacteriota > Methanomicrobia > Methanomicrobiales > Methanospirillaceae > KLAP105. Next base: position 1,323 of record CASGHA010000006.1, read on the forward strand.
TATCCTCAACAAGGTCATGATAATCGAGGGTCTTGTCGAGTATGCCGGGATGAAGTCCCCTGACCCTGACCTTGAGGTGACACTCGGTAAAATCGGGAATGCAGCCCGGGAGGTCCGGGCCCAGGTAGGGTTCACGAGGGTCTACCGCGACCTCGGGTCGCAGGAACCTGCCTGGATGAACGTGGAGGAGGTCATATCCCGGTTACAGGTGCCGGGAGAAGTGACCCTCGACGTCCGTTGCCCGGGCCTCGAACTGTCCGCCGACCAGATGATCGAACGGGTCTTCTTCAACCTGCTTGACAACGCGGTAAGGCACGGGAAGAGGGTCACCCGGATCGGAGTGTCATGCGGGGAACAGGACGGAGACCTTATCATCACGTGGGAGGACAACGGGGTCGGGATAGCCCCGGCCAACAAGGAACGGGTCTTTGAACGGGGTTTTGGTGACAACACCGGGCTTGGTATGTTCCTGGTACGGGAGGTCCTCTCTCTCACCGGCATGATCATCCGGGAGACAGGGGAGTACGGAAAAGGGGCCAGGTTCGAGATCCGGGTACCCCGGGGTATGTATAGAGTCCAAACCTGAAATTCCCGGCTGGGTGGTTTTTCGCCCATGTGCCATATGGGGCAGTTCAGGGCTGACCTGCGGTCGCCGCCGTACCAGGAACGCTCTCACTCCTGGTTTTCCCAGTTTACCCGGTTACGGCCACCCGAAAAAGCCAAGGATCCTCCTGCGGGTCCTCCCGCCATGGTAGAACTCCCCTTCGCTCATGGTCGAGATGTCTTCGATGGTGAAAAGCACATCGGGATATTCAGTTCTCAGGACCCCGAGGAGCCTTTCCAGCTCCTTTCTCGGGACGACCATGAGGAGCACGGCGACCGATGCGAGGAACGTCCCCGAGCCGTTCACTCTGGTGATCCCAAACCCCATCCGGCCGAGCTGCTCCACCATGGTATCCGGGTCTTTCGGGTTGAAGATCCTCACGATCACCGACCCTATCGCGATCCTGGTCTCAAGCGCCATCCCAAGAACGGTCCCGATGCCGTAGCCAGCGATGTAGCTGATGACACAGGGGATATTTGAGAGGTTGGTCAGGACGATCCCGGTCGAGAGGACCCATATCGCCACCTTGACCGTCCCTATACCCGCGGCAAGGTACATATGGCCGCGGCTGATGTAGACGGTCCTGATCGTCTCAAGGCTGGTCTCGACGATCCGGGCGATGAGGATAATCAGGGGTAATACGACGTCCATGGGGTTTAGGGGGAAATGACCCGCGGATAACCTCCTGAACAGGCGTATTGGCCAGGTATCATGAATACTTTTCCACCCTGGCCCCCGCCATATTCCGGCCGGAAGTCCAAGGGCCTTATGCCAGGTTTCAGAAAGGTATACCCGCAGGGGAATGGACCCCCCTGCGAATGCTGCGGGTCGGGCCATGCCCCCTGGAATCTGGGATGCCTACCATTTCCTGTTCATCCCGCCTGAATCAGGTCGTCCGCACGGCAGCACGGTATACCTGGAACCGCCCGTCCCGGTCGTCCTGCCATACCACGCTCTTCCCGTCCGTGGACGGCCGCTCCTGGTCACCCCCTGACGAGTCAACGGACCCGATGACTTTCGAAGAGACCAGGTAATACCTGACCCTCTGGTACCTCCCGTCCCGCTGCTGCCAGACCACGATGTTGCCGGAGATATCCGGAGACTCCTGGGTTATGCTGCTTTCAGGATCAGGGACCCTCTGGCCGTCCCGGAGGTCAAAGAGTTCCACCGAGTACCTCCCCGGGTCGTACTCGTCCAGGTAACAGACAAGGCCACCGGACACGGCGGGGGAGCTCTTCCCGGTATAGGCCTCTTCTTCCGGGAGGGCCGTGGTCGTTTTTCCGGAGGCGATGTCAAAGACCCGCACGAAATACATCCCGTCCCGTCCCTCCTGCTGCCAGACGACCCGTTTGCCATCGGTCCGCGGCCTGGTCGCCGGCCCTTCACCGCCGGAGACCTTTATGCTCTTCCCGGCCGTGACCCGGTACATCCATATCGCAGGGGTACCGTCACGGTAGTCCTCCCAGACCACGATTCCGCCTCCGACACACGGCCTCTCCTGTCGTGCCCTGTCGGTGGTCAGGCGGGCAGTCCGCCCGGTGTTCGCCTGGTAAAGGTAGATATCCGTGTTTCCCTTGTCCGTTTCCTTCTGGTACGCCACGAGGACACCCGACACCGAGGGGTACTCCTCGTCTCCCGGTGCGTTTGCGATGGGACGGGCAGCCTTTCCGGAGGCAGAGAGGTAGATGTCCTTGTTTCCGGCACGGTCATCGGTCCAGACGACCCGGTCCCCGCTGACGTCCGGAGAGGTCTGGTTTCCCGGGCCGGGTGATACAGGCCGGGATAGTGCCAGGGTCTTCTCTCCACCCACCGTTTCAAGAAACCGTTCCCCGCCGTTTTTCACCAGGACGACGTCCCAGACTGCAGGGTTTCCTGCCGGAAAGGGGTCGGGAGAGAGAGACGGACCCGTCACTGCTGTCTGCACCCCGTTGCCGGTTAAAGGGCTTCCTGATGCAGGAAACAGCAAAAAGGGAATGGCAAGGGCGAGCGTTACGGCGATACTGATCGACAGGGTAAGTTTATGGCGGGCTTTCATGGAGGTCTCCTGCCGCTATTCACGTGATGGTTCAGGTGAAGAGAAGATAGGTTTTCTGGTCGTACGGTCCTCCGGATACCTGGAGGCCAGGCCGGACCACCCCTGGCCGGCGATGGTGTGCCCTCTTCCCGGTGTCCAGGTGGTCCGTGGGATAAAGAGCCGTCCTGCTGCTCATCCCGGTCATGAAAACGCAATCTCATCATTCTTTGGAAAACTGATGACATATTTCGTCCCCCCGTCCCGCATCACCCTGATTTGGCCGTCCAGCTGTTCGGTGGCAAGCATGTTCACCAGCTTGAGACCAAGGCTTTCGGTATTTTCAATGTCAATTCTCTCCGGTATTCCCACCCCGTTGTCACTGAACTCAAGGGTATAGAGAGGCCCATCCTCATGGAACGCAATGGTTACCGTTCCCTCCCGGTCACCCGGGAATGCGTGCTTGAAAACATTGGATACGAGCTCGTTCACGATAAGTCCGCAGTGGATACCGGTATCCACGTCAAGGGAGATGTTGTCGAGTCTGAACAGGAACGTGACCTTCTGTTCAGATATGGAGTACGTCTCGGAAAGGTCGTGGACGAGTTTTTCAATGTACGATGAGACTTCGATCCTTGAGAGGTCAGAAGACCGGTACAGGCTTTCATGGATCAGGGCCATCGTGCGGATACGGTTCTGGCTGTCACGAAGCGCCTGGATACTCCCGGGGTCCCTGAGGGAAAGGACCTGGAGCTCGATCAACCCGGAAACAACCTGGAGGTTGTTCTTCACACGGTGGTGGATCTCCTTGATGAGGACCTCTTTTTCCTTGAGGGAACGCATGTTCTTTTCTTCCTCTGCTCTCAGATCGGTGATGTCCACGAGTGATGCCACGCTTTTTTGCGTCCCTGCTATCATCCCGACGACGGTATAACAGTAATGGGTGTTGCCTTCTGCATCAATAACCCTGCATTCGTAGTCCCGTGGAGCAAGGGAAGGGTCCTGCCGGCGGGCATAATGGTACCGTTTCATCATCCCGACGTCCTCCTGATCGATGAAGACCGTCCAGCTCATCCTGTTTTCCTGTTCCCCGCGGGGGACTCCCGTCAGCTTTTCCCAGCCGGCGTTTGCAAGTAGGATCGTAGTGTCCTGTCCGATGATGATCGTGGCGGCGCCGGTCGTGTCGAAAATTGCCCGGTACATGTTCTCGGATTGTTTCAACTCCTCCTGGGCCAGTTTCCAGTCGGAGATGTCCCTTAAAACACCTTCGATCCCTGCGACATTGCCGTTGATATCGTAGTACATGTGGCTGCTGGTAAGTGCCCAGATGGGAGAACCGTCCTTCCTCTTTAACAGGATCTCATAGTTAGAGACGAACCCCCTGCTCTCTATCTCCTGCAGGAACGGGATCCGGTCTTCAGGGTTGAAATACAGGGTATCCGTGATTTTTTTCCCCACCAGGTCATCAAGGGACTGGTAGCCGAGGCTTTGAAGGGCTGACGGGCTCACAAGGGTA
>CASGHA010000007.1 GCA_949319355.1 uncultured Methanospirillaceae archaeon
GAGAATTCCGATAAACCCCACCACAAACCGCAAAAGCTATATCTCAGATCGTCGATCTCCTGAACAATGAAGAATCTTACCGATTTTGCCCTGAACGAGGAGTACAAACACATCCAGAGACTTGGCGACAAGCTCGCGGAGTTGGAGTCCCTGATCGAATGGGAGGCCTTCCGTCCCATCATCAGCCAGATCTACAACAACCACACCGATCAGGGCGGAAGACCGAATACCGACGAGATTCTGCTGGTAAAGATGCTTGTCCTCCAGTCGCTCTATGGTCTCTCCGACCCGGAGATGGAGCGGCAGGCCAACGACCGCATATCCTTCCGGAAATTCCTGGGATTCCCGCAGAAGATACCGGATCACACCACCATCTGGTACTTCCGGGAACGGCTGATCAGGAGCGGAAAAGAGCAGGCGATCTGGGATCAGCTGCAAACGCAGATCGAGGTAAAGGGTCTGACAATCCGGAAGGGGGTTATCCAGGACGCGAGCTTCATCACCGCCGATCCCGGCCATGCACCGGCGGACACGCCTCGGGGAGAGGAGGCCAAGACCCGGCGGAGCCGGGACGGCACCTGGGCAAAGAAAGGGAAAAAGTCGCACTTCGGGTACAAACTTCATATCCTGATGGACAAAGAGCATCAGCTCATCCGGAGAATGGAGACCACTACCGCATCGCGGCACGACGGCCAGGTCGATCTCTCTCGGAAGGGGGAGACGGTTTATCGGGACAAAGGGTACTTCGGGGTAAAGCCTCATGCTTCTATGGACAAGACGATGCATCGCGGCACGAGGGGACACCCGTTGTCGATCAAAGAGGAGCGGAGAAACCGGGCGATCATGCGGACCCGATCACTCGTGGAACGGCCGTTTGCGGTGATGAAAAGGGTGTATCGTGCCGGTCATATGCTGGTCACCACCGTGGCCCGTGTCAATTGTAAAAACCTCTTCTCCTGCTTTGTCTTCAACCTGCAGCAGCTCCGTACCATCAACTTGCCCTCTTCCTAGCTGTAGCTCTCGAAAGAGAGGGGAAAAGGACCGAAAATACAGGAAATTCGGGAGAAGAAGGGGATCTTAAACCGGGGAATTAGACCGTAATCGGAGGGCAGGAGGAAAAAAAGAAGGGATAATCGGAATCCTCTCAGCTCTGATATCTCATTCACTCTTCCCGCCAGCAAACCTCATAAGTGAGCCCGTGGGAGCTGTCGTTTGTCTGGGAGTCTACCTCCTCATCCGTTCGAGGTCTGCCCTCTCCCCGGGGGTGACCACGTTCATAGCCACGATTGCAAGCGGGTTCACATTTGTGGCTATTGCTCTGTTCGCAGCATTCACTTTTGCACCCGCGCTCATGACCAAGATCAAGACCGTTGAAGCATTCCTCATCGTTATTATCCCCATCGTCATCGGGACCGCTATTGTAAATTCCATCGTCGTTCAAATTCTGTTCAAACCTGCCTCCCGTGTTCTTACCCGCGGATGACCTTCATGATAAAACTGGAAGACGTCAGCTACCGGTACCCGGGGACGACCGAACCTGCACTTAGCCATCTTACTCTCTCGGTCAGGAAAGGGTCGTGTGTTGTCGTCACGGGCCCGTCAGGGTCTGGAAAGACAACATTATGCATGGCTGCCACGGGTATCCTGCACCATGAATATGCGAACGGAGTTGAAGGACAGATTTATGTGGACGGTACCGATGTCCTCTCCTACAAGGACGTAAGTGCAATAGGGGCCCGGGTGGGTGTCGTCTTTGACGACCCTGACTCCCAGTTGATCTTTACGACGATCGAAGAGGAGATCCTGTCCACCCTTGAAAATTCAGGAATACCCCGTGAACAGGTACCTCCCAGGCTTGAAAAGATCCTCGAAACAACCCGGATTAATCACCTGAGGGACCGTGCACCACACACATTATCCGGTGGCCAGAAACAGAGAGCGGCCATCGCAGTTACCCTTGCAATGAACACGGACATCCTGGTCCTGGATGAACCGACATCAGAACTGGACCCGGCATCTACCGAACTCATTCTGGGTATTTTCAGGGATCTGAAGGCAGATGGGAAGGCCATCATGATTATCGAGCACAAGATCGGCCCGGTCCTGCCCATTGCAGACGAACTGGTACTGTTAAAGGACGGCACCATCACGGTTCAGGGCCCTCCCGGAATCCTCCTGGACGACCCTGTTTTCAGACCCATGTTCCTGGGGCCTGAACGGAGAGGGAAACCGGTCATGCCTCCCGTTACAGCCGATAACCCGGTGGCGATCTCCGTGAGGAACCTGTATCATTGTTACGGCTCGGTCGTGGCACTTGACAACGTCAGCCTTGCGATACCCAGGGGTGAATGGGTTGCTGTCGTGGGTGAAAACGGGTCGGGAAAGACAACACTTGTCAGGCATTTCAACGGTCTCCTTCAGCCGACATCAGGTGAGGTAACCATTCTTGGCCAGGACACCAGGAATGCAGGTGTCCATACCCTGTCACATTCGGCAGGGCTGGTGTTCCAGAACCCTGACACGATGTTCTTTTCGGACTCTGTCTACGAGGAGGTTGCATATGGTTCACGGAACAGGGGAATGAACGATACTGAAACGGTCATCCAGGATGCACTTGATGCCGTCCACCTCTCCCACACAAAAAACCAGTACCCGAGAAACCTTTCGCGGGGCGAACGACAGCGGCTGGCCATTGCATGTATCCTTGCCATGCAGACTCCCATCCTTATCCTTGACGAACCTACCACAGGTCTTGATCCCTGGGAAACGGTGGAACTGATGGAGGTTATCGTCTCTCTCCAGAGGTCGGGTCACACCATTGTGATGATCACCCACTCCCTGGAAGTCGCCGAACTCTATGCTGACCGCATTATAAGGATGGAAAAGGGAAAGATCACGAGCGATTACAGGCCTTTACGAGGTACTTCATGATCCCTGTACTCCAGTTCTCACCTGGCGAAGGCCTGTTTCACAGACTCAACCCCGTCACAAAACTTGTATTCCTGCTCTGTGTTGTGATATCATCCGTGATCTGCCCTTCGGTAGGGTTCCTCGCGGTCTTATTCATTATAATAATCCTGCTCGCATGGATCAGCGGGCTCCACAGGCCACTCCTGGCACAGGTCCCCCTCCTCCTGATAATGGCTGCCGGCATGGTGTTTCTTACGGTTATCACCATCCCCGAGGGTACGGTAATCGGGAGCCTAGTACCTTCCATGGTCCCTGTCATTGGAGGTGCCTTCCCGATAACACTCGAAGCACTCGAGTTTGGAGTCCTCCTCACGCTCAGGTTCGGGCTCATCATCGTGGCATCCCAGCTCTTCATCCTTTCGACACAACCACGGGCGATTATCCACCTCCTCTACCGTGCTCACATCCCGGTTGATTACATCCTGATGTTCCTGATAGCCATCAGGTTCATTCCCATGCTGCAGATCGAAGGGACCAGGATCCAGGAGGCACAGCTCTCAAGGGGCTATAATCCGGGGACAGGTATTAGGGGGGCGGTCAGGAGGATTACACCGGTCATCATCCCCCTTGTCTCCAATTCACTTGCCAAGACCCAGACCATCGGCCTCGCTATTGACATCAGGGGTTACCGCCGGGCACGCCCCACATCGTTCATAACCTACCCGTTCTCACCCACCGATTATCTCGCGGTCATTCTCTGCATCCTTCTCATCCCTGTGAGTGTAGCGGTTTTGTTTACCTAGAAATCTCCTTAAAAGATCTTTTTTTCCTTGTCGACGAGTTCCAGGTTGTTAAAAGAGAGCCGGTTTCAACGAGGAAATCCATGCCGGGCATTTAGCCAGGGAAAGGACGAAACGCTTGGGCGGGTTATCGGTTCCGTGTTATCAGGAGGACGCTCAGTTCCTCCCCGTCAGGCAGGAGGTCCCGCTCAACAGTTCGCCAGGACAACTCGTTTTCATCACATATCCTCCCTACTATTCCGGTACCGTTCAGGGATGAGATGAGTAAAAGGGCGGATCCGGAAACACACAGCATTCCAGGGAGCAACGCAATAAAAATCCTGATCACCTCATTTCCATCCGCACCACCATCGAGTGCACACTCAAGCCAGTCATCACACCGCTCTGACGGAGGGGTGGGGAGATACGGGGGATTGAATAGGACAAGGTCAAAACACTCCCTTATACCCATGTTCATCGTTGTCCTGATAACCGGGACTCCACGTGCGTAGGCTTCGTGCACGGCGTATGGATTGATATCGGTTGCCACCAGCAGATGACAGGGAGGGAGAGAAGCTGCAACAATACCGGAACCAGTACCTATTTCAAGCACCTTGTCACCTGGCCTGATCCATTTACAGGCTGCACGGAGGAGCAGCCAGCTGTCCTCCTGTGGAGGATAGACCTGGTCATGCATTATGATACCAGGTTTGAAATAGTCGCAAAATCCTCAAGATACAGTTCTTCAGCCCTTGAATCAAGTATTTCAGGGATGATCCGGGAAAAGGCATTCTGTACTTTGTCATCCCCGAGTTCACCCCGTGCACTTTTCAGTGCATTTCTGACCGTCTTACGCCTGTGGGAAAACAATGTCCTGACAACTGAGGCATATATTTCTTTGTTGGCGATGGGAAACAGCGGGTCGCGGGGGATGACCTTCACCACAGCTGAACGGACTTGTGGGGGAGGAGAAAAACTTGACGGAGGGAGTTCAAAACATTTCTGCACACAGGCATACGTCTGGACCATCACCGAAAGCCTCCCGCACTCCTTTGACCCGATACGTGCGACCATCCGGTCTGCAAACTCCTTCTGGAACATGAGGACCGCCTCGGAAAAATCCATGCGAAGTACTCGGAACAGGATTTTCGATGACACTGAATAGGGCAGGTTGGCAACAATAAGGTCAGTTGCCGGGAGGGCGCACCGTGCCGCATCCCCCAGGACCAGCTTAAGACGCCCCCCGTCGATTTCATCAGAAAAATGTTCTGTCAGATATCCCAGGAGAGATTCATCAATTTCTACGGCAGTGACTACCGCCCCGGCGCAGAGGAGTGCCTGGGTGAGGACTCCCTTTCCAGGACCTATTTCCAGCACGGTCCTGCCGCAGACCTCAGTACTGTTTATTATCCGGTCAACCGCCTTTGGATCGATCAGGAAGTGCTGATCGCGGTACGCACTCATCTGGATGTGAAGAGCCGGTACTTGACTTCGGGATCCTGCAACTCTTCCAGGACCCGGCTTATTATCATCTTTTCCGGGTGTGGGATAGACTTGATCCTCTGGCTGATGTCAGCAAAACTTACAAATGGCTTGCGGTTCCGTTCCTCAAGGATCTCCCAGAGAAGTTTCTTTCCGATGCCCGGGAGCAGGTGAAGCGTGTGAAGCTTCGATGTGATAGGAACGGACTTGTTGAATATCTTGTCCACGAAGTCACTTTCTCTTTCACGCACAAGCTGTTCGATGGCAAAGGGGAGTTCGACCTTCGAGGTCTGAGTCAACTCCGTATACCCTATGCGTCTCTTAACACGCTCAATTTTTTCCCGTTCTCCATCGCCGATATAGACCCGGTCATGGATCTGTATTTCCTGAGATTTCGGGATTAACTCGAGGAGCTTGAACTGTTCGACTCCAATAGCCTGAATTATCGGCTCTCTTTTAAAGGGTGGGCGTGGATCATCAGGATGTCCTTTCAGGAGGACATCGAGGATCACTGCATTCACTTCTTTCTTCTCTGCCTTCATCCGTCCCAGCCTCCCATTCAGAAATGAGTCAGGACCATTTCGAGGATCTGGTCAAGGTCCTCGGTGGACAGGGTGAATTTTTCCTTTGCATAAATAGCACGGAGTTCATCCCTTGTCCGTGGCATTATCTGTGCTATGCGGAAGGCAATATCCGGTTTCACCTTTTCAAGGGAAAGAAGTGAATTGATAAGTTCATCTGCCTTTTCAGGGGACGTCCTCGTGAGATGACTGGCATGCTCGATGGATTTTCGGAGTTCATAGCTCATCTCCTTTTCTGCCGCTAGACGATCAGCCTCTACCCGGCTCAGAACCGCCTTTAACTCTGGAAGAGAAATCCGCTCCTCGCTCACTATGCCTTTAACCTTCATCGTCCTGTCCCCCTGTGTTTTAATCTTACTGGGCCCGGAGGTGTTGTGGCCTGGAAATCACCATTTTCTCGCTGTTCCCGTCCTTGATGGAAAGGAGCCATGCGCGCCCGCGCTTTCCAAGGATGGTGCCGGTCTTCCCATGGAACCGCCTGTGGGGCATTCCTTTCTGGAACGCCGGTTCACAGATGATATGCACCTTCTGTCCCTCTTCAAACTGCTGTATAATCCGGGTTACCGGGATAATTCCTCTTTTCCTTAAGTCTTTTTTGAATTTATATCTCGTCTTCTTGCGTGGGCCGTTGTGGTGCGCCATCAGTTCATCCCTCCGTTTTCTAATCCCTCGACCATTACGACATCAAGTTCAGTGACGCGTGCCGGTTTTCCAAGGATCTCAGTGAGACTTGGTGTCGTCCGTCCGTTATCACCGGAAACCAGTTCCTTGATATAGAGGCCGGCTTCACCGAGGACCTCGAGGACATACTCATTCCCATGCATCCCGGCATACACAATATCCACTACCTTTCGTTCACGTACACGATCAGCTCTTCTATGAGCTACGCGTTGGGGTGTGCGCTGCCTGATTATGGTCCCTTTGAGGTTGTCCAAGGCCTTATTGAGTTCTGATAACGGAACAGAGCCTTCTATCCCAACCAGGATCCTGTATTTTTTATGCGCCTTGTGCGACTTTAATGTTTCCACCTTCGATCGGTCTGAATACCCCTCGAGGCAGACCTTGACACGACCTTCAGAATACCGGTTTATGGTATCCTCAAGGTGACCGATATCAACTGATCTGACCCTAGGATGCACTATTTCCATAACAAACGGTCTTCCTGTACCGATCATCCGTGCATCGATATCCTCCCGGCCTGCGCCATGGAGGACCGCAGTCTCAGCCCCGAACAGTAAAGAGGCAGGTCTTCCTATTAGTTCCTCTACAGAGTCACTGTACTGCTTACCGGTAAAACCACACCGCTCGCACCCTGCCCCATGGCATGCCCTGCAGTCCCAGTGAGTCTGAGGGATTCCCCGTTCAAACTTCTGGTACCTGCCCGTAAAAAAAACCGGAGCCACAGTCACATCGATGGTATCAGACTGAAAATCAAGGAGAAATACGATATCCGGGTGTTTCAGGTCTACATCCTTTCCTGACCGGGACATGATGATCTTTCCGGTTTCCCGGTTGATCTCAGACTTGATAGGTTCCGGGTCGGTCAGGGACAGATCGGTCCAGACCATCTCTTCACTCTCAGTCACCATCGGTGGGACCCGCGACCCGACCAGGAATGTCTGGTATTCAATCCCCTCCACAGCCTTCATCGCCCGGTCTGCCCATCCATCAAGGACGGAAAAAAGGTCGCCACAGATCCAGCATGGCTCGTGAGTTTCGCTGAACGGAAGATTGTCTGATAACCCATGGGCAACCCGGATTGATCTCCCGCGTTGGGCATTCGTCAGGCCATGGGAACGCTTCCCAAAGAACCTGCCCAGGCAATGGTCACAGATGTCACCATATGAAAGAATTGACCTGACCTGACTGATTATGTCCATCAGGATCTCCTCCGGTCCAGTTCATTCAGGACAAGGGTTATTGCATGTTCCGCATGGAGGGATCTCGGACCCACCGAAATATGCCTGAGACCCATTACAAGGTTCTTTTCTTCAGGACTCATGTTCTCGTGGTCACTTAACAGGAATGCCTGGGGCAGGTCGGTGATGGTCCTTATGTCCTCTCCGGACTCATCGAGAACTGCAAAGGTTTGTTCTTCAAGCAGCCTGACAAGCCCCCCTCTCCGTATGGCTACCCCTGGCATCGAGAATGAGTAATCCCCGGTAACCGGGAGAAGGAGGGCTTTTTTCATGAGGGATGCAGCACTCCTCTCGTCAGGAGAAAGATACCTGACATCCTTGCCTGAAAACCGTATCGTCTTCGGGGGATCCGGTTCGCCAAGAAGGACAAGGAGGCATTCAACGTCCCTTCTCATATCATGGGACAGGAACAGGGACGTGGTAAGGCACCTGCACAGGATATCTATCCGCCCGGCACCGCCAGGGAGGTCATTTAAGGAAAAATCGCCGCGGGTAACAGCACGATGTCCTACAACGGCAAAAGTAATCATGGTCAGTTCGTTTTTCCGAACCGTTTCATTAACCGCTGCATCTGAAAGCCACCAGGTCCGGATTTCATCCCTTTCAATGCTTTCTGCATGATCTTGTGATATCTGAGGAGTTCCCTGACCTCCTCGGGAGAGGTCCCCGAACCCAACGCGATCCGGTGAATCCTCGAACCGCTGATGATCCCCGGGTCATCCAGTTCTTTTGAGGTCATCGAGTCCATCATGACCTTGAACCTGGACATCTTGATACTCGTTACATCGTAGGCATCGGTCGGGAGGTCGATATTTCCGAGCGGCAGCATACTCATGATCTGCTTCAGCGGCCCCATCTTGTTGAGCGCTTCAAGCTGCTTGTACATATCCCTCAGGGTAAACTTGCCCTTCATGAGAGCGTTCACATCGACATCGGTTGATGCGATACTTTCTTCAGCCCTCTCTGCAAGCGCTTTCAGGTCCCCCATCCCAAGGAGGCGTGAGATGAACCCATCAGGGTCGAAACGTTCGAGATCTTCAATCGTTTCACCATTTCCAATAAAGACTATCCCGCTGCCGGTTTCCGACACCGCCGATAGGGCCCCGCCACCTTTGGCAGTCCCGTCCATTTTCGTGATGATTACCCCGTCAATCTGTACCGCCTCATGGAATGCACGCGCCTGCTCACGTGCCTGTTGTCCAAGAGCGGCATCAAGGACGAGCCAGCGATGTGTTGCTTTTGAGATCGTATTGATGTCGATGATTTCCTTGATAAGGTCGTTTTCAAGGGCATGCCTCCCCTGAGTATCAATGATTATGACTTCGCTCGAGGTCAGTGACTTCAGACCCTCCCTGACGATTTTCAGGCTGTCCTTCTCATCAGGACTTCCATAACAGGGGATATTTATCTTTGAACACAGTGTCTCAAGCTGCTGGAATGCCCCCGGCCTGAATGTGTCAGCCCCTATGACAGCCACTTTAAGCCCTTTTCTCTGGAAAAACCTCGCCAGCTTCGCGGTCGTCGTGGTCTTGCCACTGCCCTGAAGACCTGCAAGCAGGAGAGTCTGGGGCGTAAGACGGACCTCGTCGGTCATTCCTACAAGGCTGACCAGCTCCTGGTATACGATGCGGAGGATGTGTTCCCGGACCGTCATGCCTTTTGGAGGCTCCTCATCAAGCGCCCGCTTTTTAATGGTCTGAGAAAGCTGCATGACCAGCTTGACATTGACATCAGCCTGGATTAGGGCGCGTTGGAGGTCTTTTACCAGTTCTTCTACCGCTGCCCGGTCAATGACGGTCTTCCCCGCCAGCTTTTTTAATGCGTCCTTAAGTGATGATCCAAGCCTGTCAAGCAACCAGTCCAACTCCTAACAGCTCTCCTACGATCTCTTCAGGATTAAAAGGCCGTATATCGTCATATCCCTGACCAGTGCCGATGAACAGAAGGGGGCGACCCACCGCGTGCGCAACTGATAACGCAGCCCCGCCACGGGGGTCCATATCTACCTTAGTGAGGACGACCGCATCAATCCCGACGGTTTTTGCAAATTCCTCTGCCCGGACAACCGCATCGTTTCCGGCGACCGCCTCATCGACATAGACGATCAGGTCGGGGTTCATAACCCGGCGGATCTTAGACAACTGGTTCATCAGGTTGACCCGGTTATGAAATCTTCCGGCTGTATCTGCCAGGATAACATCTATCGAGTGCGAGGTGGCGTACTGGATGGTATCAAACAGCACGGCGGAGGGGTCTGCGCCCGCCTGGTGCTGAATTACCTTGATGCCGATCCGTTCGGCATGCACATCGATCTGTTCAATCGCGCCGGCCCTGAACGTGTCCCCTGCACCTATGACAACAGAGAACCCGTTCTTTTTGAGGTACTGACCGATTTTGGCTATCGTCGTTGTCTTTCCGGTGCCGTTCACACCGATGAAAAGGATTTTTACCGGTCTTGGATGGTTCCGGGTATACGCCAAAAGGTCAAATCCTTCCCCAAGGGCAGACCGGAGGGCATCTTTAAGAGTTTTTAAAACAATGGTACTGACGTCCGTCCCGATTTTCCTTTTTTTTCCCACGAGCCCGGCCCTCACAGAACTGCAGATCTCTTCAGTGACAGAAAACGCAACATCACTTTCAAGGAGAGCCATTTCAAGTTCCTGGATAGGTTTTTCGAGTTCCTGGTCCCCAATGACCAGTTCCCCTTCGGTGATCAGGACCTTGACCTTTTCAAAAAATGCAGCTTCCTTCTTATCCCCTGCCGCCGGTACCTGGTCCGGGACGGGGGAAGATTCTGTATCGTCATTTTTCTGACTTATTGACTGGGAGAGGCGGCCCTGAATGGACTGGAGTTACTCACGGAGGTTCTCAAAGACCATGGGACGCTCTCCTCGGATTAATTACT
>CASGHA010000008.1 GCA_949319355.1 uncultured Methanospirillaceae archaeon
GTTTTTCAGATCGGTGCACTATGATAAACGAGAGACGCTGCACATCGTGCAACGCCCCCCTCGCCGATGAGGGTGGGACAGAGTTCGGCTGCCCGGCATGTGGATATCCCATCCGGCGCTGCTATCGCTGCAGAGAGCAGAGTATCGCCTACGTGTGTGAAAAATGCGGTTTCAAGGGTCCGTGAAGTCATGGGAACGGTTGCTGCAATCCTCAAGGTCATGCCAGAATCCCCTGAGGTAAACCTCGAGGGGCTTAAGGAGGCAATACGGGCAAAGGTCCCTTCAACGCATGACATCAGGGAAGAACCCATAGGATTTGGTTTGAAGGCACTGAAGGTCGTGGCTATCGTCAACGACCAGGGTGGCCAGACAGACAGCCTCGAGGCTGCAATCCAGTCGATCCCTGGGGTCGAGCGGGCTGAAGTGGTCGAGGTTACCCTTACCTGAAAAACCAGTTTTTTATTCTGAGGAGAATCCCTCGGTTAAAAGTCGTCCATGGATCGTCTGGGTGATCCCCCGGATCTTTTCTACCGAACTCCTGAACGCCTGCACTTCCGATTCATCAATTTTAATGGTCACCGGAAAAACGCCACGGCGGTTTACACGAGCCGGTACGCCAATGCATACATCACCGATATCGTGGACTTCACGGTGTATGTATGCTGAAACGGTCAGTATCCTGTTCTCATTTCCGAGCATAGTCCTGACGAGAGTCGCAATCGCCTCTCCAGGGCCATAAACGGTCGAGCCTTTCTGCCGGATTATGTTTTCGCCGCTTGACTTGACGGCTTCGGTCATGTCCTTCATCGGCAGCCGTGAAAATGCAGGCAGGTTGCTGATCTGGATACCCCCGATCGTTGTTGCGGACCAGAGGGGCACCATTGACAGGCCGTGTTCCCCGATAATACGCGTGTGGACTTCACTGACATGGACCCTGAAATACTGTGCAATGTGGTTTTTAAGACGCATCGAGTCCAGGTGGGTGCCAAGTCCGAAGACAAGGTGCGGGTCTTTGCCCGAGTAATGCAGCGCAACAGAAGTCATGACATCGACGGGGTTCGTTATCATGAGGATTTTTGCCGCGCGGTCGATCTGGCCCACTTGTTGAGAAATACCCGCTATTATCCTGGCATTCTCAAAAGCAAGGTCAAGACGGTCCTGCCCGGCTTTCCGTGCAACGCCCGCTGTGATGACAATGACCTCCGCTCCGGCAACGGCGTCTATCCTTGTCGAAGTGGAAAGTCGCGTGTAGGTCCCGCAGGCAGCAAATGAGTCATTGAGATCGCTCGCGATCCCTTCGAGGAGGCTCTCGCGGCCTTCCCTCCCTATAAGCATTATTTCACTCACATGAGGGATTTCAGATATCGCGTGGGCTGCAAAGGTTCCTACATTTCCCGTCGCACCAACAATAGCTACCTTGGACATAGAACCGGTGGGGACACGCCCTCGGTAGACAGCACGCCTCTGCACCTGCTCCAGTCATCTCCCTCCACCCCGCACCCCCGTGGGCGCCGAATGTCTGCGGTGAGCCTGCTCCCTTCCGGGCCTCGGCCGGTATCCACAGCAGGAAGGTGAAAACACCCTCCGGCGTTTCCTGTCCTCCTCCACCGACCTCACGAGACGAGGTCTCGACGGAAGACAAAGGGAGCGTCATGCAGCCCGTTACTGCCGTCCTCAGGCTTCGCCCCCTGCATACCGACGGTTTCAGGTCACAGGTGACGCCGGACCACCCGGGCTAGTCCCCATATCTATGCAGAGTTCACGGAATAAAAACCTCTCCACCGGTGAGACGCTTCCATTCCCCTTCAAATAACCTGATTTTTTGCATATCGCACTTGTCGAAGAGATCCAGGATGCCAAGGCATCCTGCAGGGGCATGGCCCTCCCGGGCCAGGGTGGAATAGTCCCCCATCCAGACTTCAATCTTCTGTGAACCATTCGATTCCGCTACTTTAACTGACCCTTCAGAGGCGTTTCTCTTCTTGAGATCTTCATAGGAAAACAGTACCTTAACCGGATCTGTCGCAAAAAAGGCCTGGTTGATTTCCATATTAAGCCCTGACCAGAACGCGGCGGCATACCAGGCATCATTGAGGATAGCATGCCTGACCCCGGTCCGTGTGGCAATGAGACCCAGTGTCCCTGCACCAGAGCAGAGGTCTGCGATGCTTCTGTAGCGGCCCGTTGAGAGCTGGCTGAGAAGCCGTTCACCCTTCTCATGCCGTGTCCTGGGAAACTCGATATGCAGTCTTGACTGTTGTTTATAGACTGCCACGGGACCTGCGGTGCTGAAAAACAGGTCCGCACGGACATCACACCCCGACAGAAGCCGGTATGTCACGGGTCTACCACCGGGTCCCAGACCGGGGACGAAGGGACCGGTCTTCACGACACCCTTGATCTCAGGTATCTCATCAATGGCCCGTATCGCTGCTTCCTGGTTAACGTCCCGTGAAAGCAGCACCATTCTCCGCTCCCCAATAAAAGGGGGCCCTTTCATCGGAAACCCGGGGTGCAGGAGCGGGCTTCCGACCGCCCTGAGGGGTTCCTTTCCCGTGAAAGTCCCTTCATCCCTGAACACCCGGTAGAGGTCAAGGAAGACTTCGTCGATATACCGCCTCCCACAGGAACACGGTTCTTTGGGCGGCCTTGATGGGGGGGGCCTTTCTTTGTCAAGGACGGTGGTCCTGCACCGTGGGCATGGCGCGAAAATGGACGGGACAGAGAGGAGAAGGTCAGTGGCATCGGTGATACATGTCCCGTGACATACAGGGCAGTCCATGAAATGAATGGCAGTGTTGGGAAAAGAAAAAGGTAGCGAATTCGATTTCCGCAGGACAGCCGGTTCCTGGTTGCCAGAAGGACAGTCGCAGGTATAAATGGATTTACGACTCTGAAAGGGCGATATTCAGGTGAGAAGGTTTATGAAACCGTTGGTGTGAATCTGGGCAGTGAACTCGCTTACAGGGGCGCTTATAAGAATCAGGATGGGCCCGATGCGATTCGAACGCATGACCGCCCGGTTATGAGCCGGGCGCTCTGACCGGACTAAGCTACGGGCCCTAAAAAATAGCGCCGCCAACAGGACTCGAACCTGTGACATGCTGGTTAACAGCCAGCCACTCTACCAACTGAGTTATGGCGGCACCGGAATTGTGCCTTATTTTATACACCCCGAATGGGTTTAAAGATAACCCCGGGTTTCAGGGAACCCTTCCATCCTTGTCAGCATAGTTTGACCTGATCCCGGCGAGCAACTTCATGATGTCCCCTATATCGCCATTGAGTGAACCAAAGAGGACAGATGCCGCAGGGGTGGCTACGGCACCAGAAGCTGAAGCCTGGATATATCCGTTCTGTTCAAGGATGCGGAGCGAGTACCGGATCCGGTGCTGGGGAAGGGCCAGCATCTCCCCGAGTTTCATGATACCGATGGGCTGGTGTTCCATGACAGCGCGCAGGACTTCGATATGTCGTGCGACCAGTTCGACATCACTCTTGATTTTCTTCAGCATCGGTCTCTCCCTGTCCGGGATAACAGATTAAGGGCCGTTGTCCGAATGTTCGTCCAACCAGACCTTTGTCAGTGCATACATATTTTTAAACTTCCATCCGAGGATCCCTGCCACGACCAGGCACCCTCCGGAAAATGGGAGTGTATACGGTGCCGGGACCTTAAAAAGTCCGATTACCGCGATTGCTACGAGAAGGACAATGACGTTTAAAATAATGGTCAAAATCCAGAATTTCCATTTAAACTGTTCTTTTGATGCCTGATCCATCACTCATAGCTCACCCGCATCGTAAAAGTACTTGTGGTCTCACGGTCTACGGTTACGGAGATGGATGCTCTCGATCCTGTGATGGAGCGGCTGGGAGCCTCCGCGTTCATGGTATACGGCACTTCATCGGACGCGGACATGCGGTACCTCACTCATTTCGTAACCGGGGACCCGGTCGTATACCTGAAGCGACGGGGTGACACGGGGGTGATTATTGTATCACAGATGGAGGCGGCACGTGCATCCCGCGAGTCCCGCACGGCTGTCCTGACACGTTCCGATGCTGGGTTGTTTGAGATCATGAAATCAGAGCCCGACCGCTGGAAGGCTCTAGCCAGCATGGTATCAGGGCTTGCTCAGGGTGATGGTATAGTCATCCCACCCCAGACACCGTACGCACTCGGGCTGGCACTTGCTGAAACATCGAAAGTATATATCGATGGAACAACAGTGCCGGGATTGAGAAGTGTAAAAAGCAGGACAGAAATCGCAGCAATGAAACGGGCTCAGGCGGCAACCGACAGGGCCATGAATGTTGCTGTAGACCTTGTTCGCAAGGCGATACCAAGAAACGGAGTCCTCACTTCGGGCGGGAAACTCCTGACCTCTGAGCGAATACGCGCTGCAATGCATCAGTCCCTTGTATGGAAAGGATACACGGCATCAGAAACGATTGTGGCACCCGGAGAGCAGAGTTCACTGCCGCATTGTACGGGAAATGGCCCGGTACGTGAAAACGAGCCTCTGGTGATTGACCTGTTTCCAAGGGATGACGAAACAGGGTACCATACGGACATGACCAGGACTGTTGTCAGAGGGACTCCTCCAGCGGACCTTTATGAGATGTACAAGGCCGTGCTTGGAGCTTTTGAACTGGCCTGTTCGATAATCCGGCCCGGAGTGTCGGGTGTATCTGTCCATGAATCGGTCGTCGATTATTTCAGGGACTGCGGGTATGAAAGCGGGAAGCGTGGTTTCACCCACAACCTCGGCCACGGAGTCGGCCTCGAGGTCCATGAACTCCCGTCACTCGGTGTTTCGGGTGAGCAGGACCTTGCCAGGGGAAATGTCGTGACCATCGAGCCAGGGCTGTATTACGAAGGGATAGGCGGAGTGAGAATTGAGGATACGGGCGTCCTGACAAAAACAGGCTTTTCTTCCTTTACCCGTTTTTCAAAGGAGATGGTCCTTTGAGGGACGATGAGATGGAACATTACCTAGAGGCCGGGGCTGTTGCTGCACGGGTCCTGAAACAGGGGGCCGGCCTCGTCAGGCCCGGCGCATCGATTCGAGAGGTAGTGGAAAGGATAGAAGGCCAGGTTGCAAATGAAGGGTTTGGTCTGGCCTTTCCGTTGAACATCTCCTTAAACGAGGATGCAGCCCACGATACCGCAACACCTGGAGATGAACGGACATTTGCACCCGGGGATGTGGTTAAGGTAGACCTTGGGGTTCATTCAGAGGGTTACATCGCAGATACCGCAACAACCGTTGACCTCGGCAATAACGGACTCCTGTGCAGCGCTGCACGGGCAGCTCTCGAGGCAGCCATCGCACTGGTGAGGCCGGGAGTTATGGTCGGGGAGCTCGGCGGAGTTATCCAGGCCGAGATAGAGTCAAGAGGCTATCGTCCGGTCGATAATCTGACCGGTCATGGTCTTGCCAGGTACCAGATCCATACCCCTCCGAACATCCCCAATGTGAGGATGAATGGCGGCACAATGCTGACCGAAGGAATGGTCTTTGCCATCGAACCGTTTGCCAGCACGGGCAGAGGCCATGTCACCGAGCGTTCACGCAGGGAGATCTATCAGCAGATCAGTTCAAAACCGATCCGCCTTCCAAAGGCCCGTGAAATTATTGAATCGGTTGCAACCCGGGAAGGGATGCCATTTGCCAGGCGCTGGCTTCCGGGTGACCACCCTGAAGTCCCGCTTGCCGTCCTGGTCAGGTCCGGCATCCTTCATTCCTATCCCGTTCTAGGTGATCTGCCAGGATCTCTCATCGCCCAGGCAGAGCACACGTTGATCGTGACTACTGACGGGTGCCAGGTTACAACACGATGAGAAGCATTATGCTGATTCATGGGCGATATATGAGGTTATATCCATGACGGCAGAAGACGCGACCGAAACCCTTACGGAAGCACTTATCACCGCCGAGATTCTTAACCGGCATGAAAACCTCGGGATTAGTGACCTGCCGCCTTACCTGCGGAGTCTTTTCGATACCAACGGCTCGGGTGAACTTAAACGCCCGGTTGTGGTCAGTACAGGATCTGTTAAAAAAGCCCTCGGGATCCCGGACGCCCTTGCTCTTTTGAATGGCCACCCTTTTGTAAAACACGAGGAGTTTGGGCAGCGGCTGTCTGTAACCTCTCTTGAACCCGCCATTTCGTGGTTTCTCTCGCACGGCGGAACTGCTGCTGCCGGCAGGAACCCGGCGTTTGCCTTTGAGCTGCAGAGCCAGGACAGGCAGGTTGTCCCGTACGAGGATGTCCTTGCCGCGAATCCGCCCTACGAGGACAGCAGAAGCTACCTGGACAGGACGATTTCGAGGATCATCGCTGATGACGAACATTTGAGAGGCGCCCTCGACCTGATGATTATCAACGCTCCTGAGGAAGTGGAGCAGGAGATCGCGGGGCTTGTAATCACCCCGGAGCAGAAATCAGTCATTGCAAAACTCAATGTCGCCATAAGGCACATCGATTACCTTCGTCGCCACAGGATAACAGAGATTGGCAAACTTCTCTTTGTGGGTCCACCAGGGACAGGAAAAACATCGCTTGCCCTTGCAATGGCCCATGTCATGCACATGCCGATCCTCGAGGTCCGCCTCCCGATGATCACCTCCCAGTACCTCGGCGAAACTTCGAAAAACATCGAGAGGATATTTGATTTTGCACGCAAAGTCGCGCCTTGTATCCTGTTCATCGACGAGTTCGACTACCTTGCAAAGAGCCGTGTGTCAGATGACCATGGCGCGATGAAACGGGCAGTCAACGCCCTCCTGAAAAACATCGACCGGGTCACGATGATAAAGAACAGAGTCATCCTCGTGGCTGCAACCAACCACCCCCAGCTCCTCGACGAGGCCGCCTGGAGGCGTTTTGACGAAGTAGTCGAGTTTCCTCTCCCAACCCTTGAAATGAGGGAGGAGATCCTCAGGACGTTCCTGGGTCCTTTTGAAACAACCTGTGACTATAAGGAACTTGCGCGGGAAACCGAAGGTTTTTCAGGGGCAGACCTGAAAATGATGGTCAGGGAGGCTGTGCTTGCCGCGTTGACCGACGGACGCAGGAACCTTACTGCAGACGATATCGAGCAGGGCAGCCTGATGGTGAAAGGGCGGACCATCATCAGAAAAATACATAGCACCTGACATGCAGGTTACGGTCCTCGGGTGTGGGGATGCCATAGGGACTCCGAAAATTGGCTGCCCATGCCCTGTCTGCATGGAAGCGGTCCGGTCGGGAAGACAGAGGCTGCGTACATCCCTCCTTGTCGAGAACGGAGGGAGGCACATCCTTATCGACTCCTCCCCGGACCTCCGTCACCAGCTCCTTCGGGTGGGATCCCCACCTATAGATGCGGTCATCTGGACACATGGTCACTATGATCACTTCATGGGCTTCGGGGATTTCTACCGGGTCCAGAAAATGCCCGATGTCTATGCTGTTGGAGAGGTCCTGGACTATTGCGGGAGGATTTTTTCTTTCCTTCCCTTCCAGGGGACCCGTATTAAACCATACGAGCCTTTCGACCTGTTTGGTCTCCAAATCACACCTGTGGTTGTCAACCACCCATCAGCTATGACTACTGGCCTCGTAATCAGGTCCGGGGCGACCAGCATCGGGTATACCTCTGATACACGGAAGGAAATCCCACAAGAAAGTATAGATGCCCTGATGGGGATGGACCTCCTGTTCATCGATGCAATCGTCCCGGCAGGTTTCAGGATTGCGAAACACATGAACTACTCCGAAGCGTTACAGCTCACCAGAGATCTCATGGCAAGGGAGTTCAGATGTGTCCACATGAGCCATTTTATCCCATGGGATACACCCTTTTCGTCATATGATGGCGAATCGTTCTTTTTTTAGGCTTACCAGCACACCTGCGGTTGCGTCCTTCCATAAAGATATATGTGTTTCTGACTCGATGTAATACGGATGAGTATCAAGATCCTCGAGCTTGGGAAGGACAAGGTACGCCTGGCCGTAGCCGGAGAAGGTCATACATTCCTCAACGCCCTCACGTCGGAACTGCTGAAGAACCCGGATGTGGATATTGCCAAGTACCATATGGAGTTCCAGTTTTCCGACCCTGAACTGACCGTCACGACGAACAATGGTGCCGATCCCATCGAGGCCATAAAAGCGGCCTGCATGACCATTTCAGGCTATTGCGACACTATTCTTTCAGATATTGAAAAAAAGTAATTTTTAAACGGGACTTTCAGGCCCTTTTAAAGAGCCCGCTCGGTAAATGCGATCTGCCCTGATATCCGGGTGATCTTCACTTTCACCTTCTGCCCGGGTTTTGCATTTGCCACGTAGAGGATGTATTTCCCGATTCTGGCGACTCCATCGCCGCGCCTTGACAGGGATTCAATATCGACATCAATCACAGCCCCCTCCTGCAGGGTGGTTCCCGCTGGTTCGGTGCGTGCCTTCCGTTTCCGTACGGGCCTGTGGCTTCCGCATGCGTCACAACGCAGGATAAGAACCCGGTCATCCTTGACCAGACGGGTATCCGGCCTGCCACATTCAGAGCAAATCACATAATCCTCGATATAATTCCGGACCATCATGGAGATGAGACTTGACTCAAATTTACCATTAAAAACAGCCCGGTTTCCATCGATTTTTCCAGCGGTCCCGAGTTCGCCGAGGAGGTATTTCATGAAATGGTCCTGGTCCCGGCGGATCACAGCGGCGACCTCGGCAAAGTTATCGAGTATCGTGGTCTTGCCTTCAATCGTGACCTTGGCCTCAGGCATGACAAACCGGTCAGCAAACTCAGTAGGTTCGGTGACCTGAGTATATGCTTTTTTCAGAAGATCTTCATACGAGTCGGCCATAGTGATGTATGTATTCGTTTCACCGGCCTAAATAACCGGTACATGACGGGCAGGGCACACCCCATCAACAGGATTAGAGGTGGTTGGAACTGTTCAGGGAGAGTGCCTTCTGGAAGTCCCTCAAGAACGGGGATGACCCCTCATTTGCGGACCCTGGCTGAAGAAGGAAGTTTCAAAAAGGGCGAGCAGCAGGCAGAGCAATCAGAAAATTACACCTGGTATCTCCCGGGTATGCAACTACAGAAATCCGTCAATAGGATCCACCCACACCCTTCCAAAATCAGATTTTACCCGCCTCAACCGGAATCCGATCGAATGATTCCTTATTTCCTGACAGGAAACCGGATATATGATTCTTCCCGATGACGCGAATCTGAAAATATTTCCTTGATTCGTAACACTGGTAAAATGGGGCGATTTTGCCCCAAAAACGAGTTCTAAAGGGGGTCCACGGGTCCCCGGGTTCAGATATTCTGGAACTGGGGCATGAGTGAACGAATTTCCTTTCCTATCTCCTCAATCTCGTGCTCCTCGTCAGCCCGGGTAAGTGCATTGAAAACGGGGCGGTTTACCATGTTTTCCAGGATCCATTCCCTGGCGAACTTCCCTGTCTGGATCTCCTCAAGGATCTCCTGCATGGCCACGTATGACTCCGGGCCGATGACCCTCGGGCCACGGGTCAGGTCGCCATACTGGGCTGTGTTGCTGATATAGCGGCGCATCTTGGTGAACCCACCTTCATAGATAAGGTCAACGATTAATTTGAGTTCATGGAGGACCTCGAGGTACGCCATTTCGGGAGCATAGCCGGCATCGACAAGGGTCTCAAACCCGGCCCTGACCAGTGAGGTTACACCGCCACACAATACTGCCTGTTCACCGAAGAGATCGGTCTCGGTCTCCTCTCTGAACGTTGTTTCCAGGACAACCGCCCGGGTAGCCCCGATGCCTTTTGCATATGCAAGTGCGGTCTTCCGGGCATTCCCGCTTGCATCCTTTTCAATCGCGATAAGTGCCGGGACTCCCTTGCCTTCCTCGAACATCCTCCTGACCATGAATCCTGGCCCCTTCGGGGCAATCATGATGACATCGACCTGATCTGGCGGGACGATCTGCCCGTAATGGACATTAAACCCGTGCGAGAACGAGAGCACCATGCCGGGACGCATGTGAGGTGCAATCTCCTCACGGTACACTTTTCCCTGGTTCTCGTCCGGAAGGAGGATCTGAACGATATCGGCCTTCTGGACTGCATCACCCACCCTCATGACCGAAAGGCCGTCTTTTTGAGCGGTGTCCCAGCTTTTTCCCGGCCTTAAGCCGATAATGACCGAGATGCCGCTGTCCCTGAGATTGAGGGCCTGGCCACGTCCCTGCGAGCCGTACCCAATGACGGCTACGGTTTTTCCTGATAAAACCGAGAGATCCGCATCTTTATCGTAGAATTTTTCTATCATAGATCCTCACTCATATCAGTAACAAAGGACATAAATATTGTATTGGATATACCTCGAAGAGCACCAACCGTTTGTTTCGTACTTCGGAGGACAGGAGCGTTAAACGCTGTGAACGCTGATTCCACTGGTTTTTCAAGAAATCTCCCGGATATACAGGCAACGACCCCTGAAGTCAGGATCAACCTTACTCGGGTCGGCGTAAAGAACGTCAAGAAGCTCGTTGAAGTGCGCCGTCCGGAAAAAAGACCCGTTGTCTTCATATCCAACTTCGATGTCTTCGTAGATCTCCCCGGGAGCCTCAAAGGGGCCAATCTCTCCCGCAATTTCGAGGTCATTGACGAAGTTCTCCAGCAGGCCATTGACGGGGAGGTCACCGAGATTGAGGAATTGTGCAGTATCGTGGCCAGGAAACTGCTTGATCGCCACGAGTATGCTGACCGCACCGAGGTCCTCATGAAAAGTGAGTTCATGATCAAGCGGGATACCCCGGTCAGCCACACGAGCTGCCATGAAATTATCAAGGTGCATGCGCGAGCTGTTGCCCGACGGACATTCCGGCAGCCGATCGTCAGAAAGAGCATCGGTGCTGAGGTCACCGGCATGACTGCATGTCCTTGTGCCCAGAATATCATGAAGGAGAGGGCCCGGGAGGTCCTTCAGAACCTTTCCGTCGGGGACGAGGTTATCGGACAATTTCTGGAGGAGATGCCCATGGCTACCCACAACCAGAGAGGCAGGGGTTTCCTCTGTATCGAGACTGATGATGACGAGCATGTTAACCTTGAAGTCCTCATCAAGATTGTGAAGGAATCAATGAGTGCTCCCATTTTTGAACTCCTGAAGCGCGGGGATGAGAGCTATGTCGTGCTCGGCGCACACCAGAACCCACGGTTCGTTGAGGACTGTGTACGCGAAATGGCGAAGAAGGTCGTGACCGCCTTTTCAGGCCTCCCCGGGGACACCCTTATCACGATAAAACAGACGAACGAAGAGAGTATCCACCAGCATGACGCTTATGCGGAGCGGAGGGCCACCCTGGCCGAACTCCTTGTGGAAATGTCGAATGATCATGCACAGGACCTGGAAACAGGACCTGGCACACAATAAGACAGAAAGGTAATGGGTTAAAGCCTACGCTCTTTATACCCAGTAAGATTTAAATACTGGGTTACCCAGGGAGAGCATAATTATATACTTTTTGCACATTGCTTAAAAAAAGAAATCCGGGGGATATATCTCAAAAAAAACCCTTGAATGGATGAAATGATAAACTACATAAGGTACCGGGTAATTGTTTTATTTTGAACGTACGTGGTACGGTCAAACACTCCCGGAAGGTTTCTTCCAACCGGGGGTCAGCGAGTGAGTGAGTATTCTAGTACGGCCTTTCGAACAACTAGCAAAGATTTGAGGCGATTGTATTGTCGAAAATAGTTGAGATATCCCCAACCACGCGGCATGAGGGTCACTCCAAGCTTGTCCTGAAAGTCGATGACCAGGGAATCATCGAGCGCGGAGACTGGCTCTCTATCACCCCGGTACGGGGAGTAGAGAAGCTCGCCATCGGAAAGACGATGGAACAGGTCCCCAAGATCGCATCGAGGGTCTGTGGTATCTGTCCCATAGCCCATACACTGGCAGCAACGGAGGCCATGGAGGCCTCTATAGGCGTGCATATCCCAAAGGATGCTAAACATCTCCGTGTCATCCTCCAGTGCGCCAACCGCCTGCATAGTATCGCACTCCACAATATCCTGATTCTCCCTGATTTCTATCTCCCGGGAACTGAAAAGAAGATAAATCCTTTCAGCCCTGAAGAGCCAGTGAGATCAGTTGCCAAGAGGATCCAGCGTTTACGCGAGATCGGTCAGACCATCGGACAGATCGCAGGTGGAGAAGCGATCCACCCGAGCAACACCCGTGTTGGTGGCATGTACCGCAACGTTTCCCCCCTTGCAAAGAAAAAGATGTATGACCTTGCAAAGGAGGGCCTGGTGCTTGCACACGAACAGATGGACCTCATGATCGCGATCATCCGCAACATGCAGAAGCGTGACTGGACCGAGGTCGGTGGAAAGCAGATACCGCTCCCTAAGACCCTCGGGTACCACAACCAGGGGTACATGGCCGTTGACCCGGTCTATGGTTCCTCGAGCCTTGATGAGTGCCCCAGGTGGGACCCCACCCGGTTCATGGAGACCCGTCCCTGGGACTGGTACATGGGAGAAGGCGAGGTCACCCTTGCTGATGCATCGTACCCGATCGGAGGCACCTCACCTGTGGGAACCAAGGTCAACCCGCAGATGGAGGCCTGCACGGGAGTCCCGATGTATGACGGACAGCCCGTCGAGGTCGGACCAAGGGCACGTCTCGTCAATTTCAAGAACTATGACGAGAAGGGGACCTGGGGTCAGCACGTGGCACGCCAGCTCGAGTACACCGACAGCCTGTATGCAATGATCAAGGCTATCGACGAGCTGAACCCAGACGGAAAGGTCCTGGCCGACCATATCCCCCAGGGTGACGGCACCCTCGGGTGGGCGGCCAACGAGGCACCCCGTGGAACCGATGTCCACCTCTCAAAGGTCAAGGACGGCCGGGTCCAGTACTTCTCGATGCTTGTCCCAACGACCTGGAACTTTGCCACCTGCAGCCGGGCCCTTACCGGAGCCCCGTGGCAGGTCGCCGAGCTTGTCGTCCGCGGCTATGACCCGTGCGTGTCCTGTGCCACTCACATGATCGTGGTCGATGACGAAAAGAGGATAGTGGCCCAGAAACTCATCCAGTGAGTGATTGACAGATGCTGTATCCCGACACCGTCGTGGTAGGGTGCGGAAACACCCTTTTCGGGGACGATGGATTCGGACCGGCCGTAGTGGAGGAACTCCAGAAACTCACCCTCCCTGATTCCGTGAAAGTGCTTGACGCAGGGCTTGGCGCACCCCACTTTGTGTTCACCCTCCTCGATGAGGAAAAGACAAAGCGGCTGATAATTATAGATATCGCCGAATTCGGGGCCGAACCCGGCACAATCACCACGTTTGCCGTAGAAGACCTCCCCCCTGGGAGCTACCGCGACGCCCATTCATGGGACCTGACAGAGCCGCTCCAGCGCATCAAGGACTCGATCGACGTGACCATCATCGGGTGCCAGCCAAAATCCGTGCCCAGCCCGGATTTCGAGATCGGACTCACTGAAGAGGTCCAGAACGCAATACCCAAAGCAGTGGATCTGGTACTGGAACTGATTGGGGTTGAAAATGGGACTGCTATCAACGCTTAAGAGTATTTTCGGAGGCGGGGAGAGCCCTGGCGCCAAAAAAGAAACAGAAAGCGCGAAAGCTTCCGCCGGACCGGAAAAAAAGCCGCAAACAGATATGAAGGAGGTTTCATCTGTGTCAAACAAGATTACTGCCGGCCATGTGCACATGAGTGGCTGCACTGGCTGTCTCGTCGCTGTCGCTGACAACTACGGAGGGTTGCTGACACTGCTCGACAAGTACGTCGACTGGGTCTACGACCTGACTCTCGCGGATGTCAGACATATCCCTAAGATGGATGTAGCCCTCGTCGAGGGCTCGGTCTGTATCAATGACAAACTTTCCGTCCAGGAGATCAAGGAAACCCGTGAAAAGGCAGCTATTGTCGTAGCTGTCGGAGGGTGTGCCTGTTACGGGAACATCACCAGGTTCTCCCGTGGCGGGCAGCAGAACCAGCCCGGTCACGAGGCTTTCCTGCCTATCGGGGACCTGATAAATGTCGATGTGTATATCCCCGGATGTGCACCGACACCCCAGTTGATCAGGAACGTCTGTGTCATGGCGTACCTGCTCCTCAAAGGTAACGATGAACAGAAAAAACTCGCTGAAGCATATTTAAAACCCCTCATGGCCCTCCCGAAACAGGGAACGGAGGCCTGCTTCTGTGACCTGATGACGAAGGTCATCGACCAGGGCCTGTGCATGGGCTGCGGCTCCTGCGCATCTGCATGCCCGGTAAGGGCGATCACCCACGAGTATGGAAAGCCACAGGGACAGCGTGACCTGTGCATCAAGTGTGGTGCCTGCTATAACCAGTGTCCACGCAGCTGGTTCAGCTTCGACGTGGTGAGCAACTACGAGACCATCCTTGGCGCTATCAGAGGAGCGCTCCAGTGAGGTGAGTGAGATGGGAACTGAACTCGGCAATTATAAAGCAGTCTGCTCGGCACGAAGCACGGACAAGGATATCCTGAAAAGAGCACAGGACGGCGGCATTGTCACGCAGCTGTTCACCTTCGCCCTCGAAGAGGGATTCATCGACGGCGCAATCGTATCCGGGCCCGGGGAAGAGCCCTGGAGGCCCCGCCCGTTTGTCGCGATGTGCAAGGAGGACCTCCTGAAAGCACGCGGGACAAAATATAACCTCAGCCCGAACGTGTCCTTCATCAAGGAGGCAACCCGCTCATTCGGCCTTGACAAAATCGGTATCGTCGGGACTCCCTGCCAGATGCAGGCAATCAGGAAGGGGCAACTCTATCCCATGGGACTCCGCGACGTGGACGATAAGATTGCCCTCGCCATCGGAATTTTCTGCATGGAAAACTTCTCATACCAGAGCATCGTCCAGCTCGTCGAGGACCATGCAGGCCAGAAGATGGAGTCCGTTAAGAAGATGGAGATTGGAAAAGGCAAGTTCTGGATATATACCGACCGCGGTGCAGTTGTCCAGCTGCCCCTGAAGGTGACCCACAAGTACGAGCAGCCTGGCTGCCATGTCTGTCTCGATTATGTTGCAAACCTTGCAGATATCTCAACCGGGTCAGTCGGATCACCCGACGGCTGGAGCACGGTCTTCGCAAGGAGCACCTCGGGCCAGACCCTCTGGGACAAGGCCGTTGCTGCAGGGTGCTTTGAGATGAAGCCCATCGAACAGGTCAAACCAGGTCTTGAACTCGTTTCAAAGCTCGCAAACGAAAAGATCAACAAGAACCGCAAGACCCTCGAGGAACGGGCGTCATTCGGCGTCGGCAAAGGTCTCCGGTCACCCTATATCTAATTTTTTTCCTGCCCGAGTCCGATAGACCAGGCTTGGTCCCTGGTATGATGGATGAGAAATCACAGAGCAGAGCCACCAGATTGATGATTTTTCCAGGTCTTTACGAGAGAGGAGGCAAGTCAGGAACTGTTCTGACAGGGCTTGAACAGCCAAAGTGACATACTCTGTCAAGGAAGGATTCTGTCACCACCGGGAAACGTGTTGAAAATGCATCTTTGGTTTGCCGTTTGTCTGTAAACCAGCACCTTTAAGACGAGCATTCAAGGATTCCTGCCTTGCCGGATGGAGCAAGTGGATTACAAGGGCATCTCCAGGGTTTATCCCGTTTTTTCCCACTTTCATGACCTGAAAAGACTTCACTATCCATTCAGGGGTCAAATTTTATTCTTTAAATAATAAACCATATAATGATATACATAACAGGCGGGCAACAGGACTGATAATTCCCCCCCCGTGAAGACCGCCAAACACCGGGTCAATGGCGGGCTGAGGTCGAGGTGTTGGTTGGACAACCCCTTGACATCACGATAAGGTGTAAAAGAGGGAAAGATCTTTATCCAAAGGTCCCGGATAGTCATCTAACGGATACCGGGAAACAGCCTGGAGCCGCCCAGGAGACCTGTTCCAGATACCTATACGGGTGATGCCTGTTCACAGGGAACAATTCGTGCAAAGGCCATGGATTGGTGTGGATCTCAATTCAACAGGCCACCTCGCCGTAGTTTCCCACCCGGATACCCGTGGTGTGTTTTTCTATGGAGAGGACATCCAGGTGCTTCACCGGCGATTCAGCCTGACCATCGAGAAATGTCGTCGCTCAGGAAGGCACAAACAGGCACGTCGGCTGAAACACCGCGAGCACAACCTCATGCGAGAGATGTGCATGTCAGTCGGCCGGGAACTCATTCTTAAGGCCCGCCTTCTCGGGGCGGGCATCAAATTTGAGCGACTCTCCGGGAAAAAACCTCAACGTCTTGCAGGCAGGTTGTTCCCTCGGGACAACACATTCTATTGCTACTGGTTCATCCGCCTTCAGAAGGTTGTCCAGAGAAAGGCTCTTTCGGCAGGGATCCCTTTGGCCTTTGTGGACCCTTCAGGCTCATCAAAACGCTGCAGTGCATGCGGGGGTGATGGGTACAGGAGAAGAAAGACCTTTGTGTGCCGAAAATGCGGGTTGAACTGTCATGCTGATGCCAATGCAGCATTCAATATAGCCATTTCTCCTGTCTGGGCCGATTATTCCATTAAACCCAGGATGAACGACACACTGACCGTACACCTGGGGCAGCACCAGAATGAGCTCTCCCTGATGCCCTGGGAAGATATTGCGGGCCCTTTCTGGAGACACCTTCCTGTGTTATCACGGGAGAATGATGGGATAAGGGGAGAAGACAGGTGGATAGCAGGGTTTTAAATGAATACATTCAGGAATAGGGACCGGAGTGTACTCCAGCGGAGATGAGGAAGAAAAAAAGAAACTTATTTCTCAAAAAAAAAATCCGTTCAGGTTATCCTGATGACCTTTGTTGCGGTTTCACCGCCATAGATGTTCTTTACAAGGTAGGTAACGGTATAATTTCCAGGGTACCGGTAGGTATGTGTCGCAGTCCTTCCGATGACACCAGGTGTCCCATCCCCGAAGTTCCAGCTATAGAACGGGTCGCTCCGTATCCCGTAGTTCGATTCGATACATCCGGTAAAGCGGATGGTAAGACCTTCAGGCCCTGCCCGGCCACCATCCGGTTCCGCAATGATACCTGGAACAGGCAGCTTCGTGACTATGATGTAGTTTGTCCTGGTCTTCGTCACCCCAGCCGGTTCAGCCTCATTGTATACCGTCAGGGTGACGGTGTAGCTACCCACGCTTTCATAGGTCACGACAGGGTTTTTCTCGGTTGAGATCTGGCCGTTACCAAAGTCCCACCGCTGTGACTGGCCACCGGTTGAAAGGTCCGTGAACCTGACCTGCATACCCGGGTTCACGGTAACATGTGCTCCGGTAACATCGGCCGCGGCTTTGCAGCTTGTCACCGCGTCACCGGTGAAATCAACCCTCGGCGGGAAGATAAAGGTCGCATTGACCGTTGTATTCGCCTTCACCGGGCAGATCGGGACTACCACGGGTGCAGTCGCCGGCTTGGGCAACGGGAACGGGACACCGTTAACCGAGACCATTCCAATGTAGTTGCCCTGATCAGGGGTAACCGTCACGTTAACACAGTCACCACAGTTCACCGTCATGTTAACAGGGGACATTGACCCGCCCGGTCCTGAAATGGTGGTGACGCTGAATTTCTGTTTTTCGAACCTGGCAACGACGGTATGGTCTGCCGTGACGTTGGATATACAGTATGGCGGCAGGAACGCCGTCCCGTCAAGGGTGACCGCTCCGACTGAGTAACAGTCGTCAGGTGTCACGTTGAAACACACCTGGTCACCGTACTTCACGTTCACCGAACCATTGACCATTCCAGGTGCTGTGATTGTCCCCCCGCCTTCAGAACGGGCGTTGATGGTGAACAGTACCGGCTCGAACAGGGCAGTAATGGTGTGGTTACGGTCAACCGCACCGAACGTGTAACTCGTGAACGTCCCGATGCCTGACCCGTCAACGACCAGGTCGGCAACACGGTATCCTGTGTTCGGTGTTATTACAAATGTCGCATTTGTACCTGCAGTGACATTTACCAGGCCTGCAGGAGAGATGATGCCATTCGGTCCTGCCGTTGAGTTGATGAAATAAACAGACGGTGTGAA
>CASGHA010000009.1 GCA_949319355.1 uncultured Methanospirillaceae archaeon
CCAACGGACGGGAGTCCGCTCTGACCCCTGACGATCATGACTGGATCGTCCTTCCCGACGTACCTGCCTGCCATCATGTTCAGTTTCTGCGTGGACGTTGAGGCGGCAACAAGGCCGTCGTTCCTCCACACGCCCTTCACCACATACCGGGACGGAGCGCCGATGTAGGCGAGGAGACAGTACATCTCGTTCGGGGTCGAAAACCGGATCTTCTTCTTTTCGAGGACGTCATGCACCTCGAAGACGAACCCGCCATGCATCGACGGGTCAATGACGAGCCCTGAGGTGTTGAACGGGTCGGCAAACATCTTGTAGAGGTAGAAGTTCCAGGCTCCCGGCTCCGTCTTGTCGGCCATGAAGATGAGGACAGGGTCTGACCCCCTTTCCTCGAACTCCATTTCGGCGACCCCGGGTCCCATGCCCTTGACATTTCCCGAGAAGGCATCGACGAGTATGTCCTGGCCCGCCCCGTACAGCTTCATAGTCTTCGCCTCTGCTGCACATGCCGTGAAGATGTCCCAGGAGAGCTTGTGGATCTCCTCATTGTCCTCTCCGCGGGTGTGGGTCATGATCAATTCAAGGTCGTCTCCGCAGTGGGTGACGAATGAATCGATGAGCAGGCTCCCCTCCTTCGCCTTGAGCATGCTGGCCGCCTTTTCGAGGAGCTTCGGGTGGGTCCGCGAATGGCCCGGGAAGCTTCCGATGTCGGCTTTTATGACAGAAATGGTTGTTTTCGGCATAGACAGCTCACACTAATACGTATCTGGCTGTCGATATAAAATACGTGGGCGCCTGCCGGATGAACGGGTCATTCTCCCGGCTGGGAGTCCGGCGCCACGTCCTGTTCCGGGGTACTCAGCGATGCAAAGGTGACTTCAAGTACACCGTTTTTCATCGAAGCCCGTATGGATTCACGGTTGACCGGCGGAAGCATGGTCCGGGCCTCGTAGGTAAGGGTCCCATCACTTCCCCGGATGAGGAGCACGTCCTCCTCGAAAGTGATGCTGACCTGCTCCGGGTTCAGGCCTGGCAGTTCGGTGACCACCAGGACCTCATTGCCCATCGTGAAGACCTCGACGGGGGTCTCGCGGGTATCGGGGGGCGAAGTGCCACAGGGTCCGTTTCCTGAAGGTATCCCGGCTCCGCTGATGATGATCTTGAACCCGAAGACTCCCGGCTGGTCGATGGTCCCTGCCATGGACTGTTCGATGATCTGCCGTATCATATCCTCGAAATTTTTCCGTGCGTCCCTGTTCGAATCATCCATGGTGTATCTGGTGTCCGGGGTTATCTGGCCTCAAGCTGCTGTTCAAGTTCATCCGTTTTTGATCGTATTGCGCTAAAGTCCTTTCTGGTTGTCCTGAAGGTGAGTGTCCTCAGATCATCGGCTGCCGCAGGGGCCGGTTTCTTGAGACCTGCTCTCCTGATGAGCCCTGCAGCCCGTTCCAGTGCCTCCCTCTGGTCCTGGTTGTAGAGCATGCCCCACGACTGGCGTTCCGCCGCCTCGAGGGCGTCCCGGTCCAGTGATGCCCTGACCCGTGTCAGGGCCTCGTCGAAGTGTTTCCTGGTGATCTGGACGTTCTGGACCGCCTCGTCCCGTTCGACATCGGTCTTTCCGGTCATCACCTGGATGAACTCCCTCATCGCCTCCATCTTCGCCTCCCTCACGAGTGATTCGATATCGGCACCCACATATCCATCCGTCTGCGACACCAGGGTTTCGATATCCACGTCAGAAGCAAGCGGCGTCCCGGCATTCGTCAGGTAGACCCCGAAGATCTTCCTCCTCCCGTCGCTGTCCGGCGGTGGTACATAGATGTGGCGTTCAAGCCTGCCTGGCCTGAGAAGCGCCGTGTCGATCATGTCCGGACGGTTGGTCGCTGCTATGATGGTGACGTTCTTGAGTTCCTCGAGGCCGTCGAGCTCGGTCAGGATCTGGGAGACCACGCTTTCGGTGACATGCGATGAGCCCTCGTACGACCCCCGCACCGGGACCAGCGAGTCGACTTCATCGAAGAAGATGATCGTCGGTGAAGCCTGCCTGGCCTTTCTGAAGATCTCTCTCACCCCTTTTTCCGACTCTCCGACCCACTTCGAGAGGAGCTCGGGCCCCTTTATGGCGATGAAGTTGCACTCGCTCTCATGGGCGACGGCCTTTGCGAGCAGGGTCTTACCTGTTCCGGGTGGGCCGAAGAGGAGGATCCCCTTCGGGGGCTTTGTCTTGAGCCGCTCGAAGATCGTGCCATACTTGATCGGCCACTCGACTGCCTCCTGCAGGTCCTTCTTGACCGTGTCAAGACCTCCCACCTGGTCCCAGGAGACGTCCGGGATCTCGACCAGCACCTCGCGCATCGCGCTCGGCTCAACGAGTTTTCGCGCTTCGTCGAAGTCATCGCTCGTCACTTTCAGCTGGTCGAGGATCTCAGCAGGGATCTCCTCGTCTATCTTGATCTGAGGGAGGATCCGGCGCAGGGCTCTCATGGCCGCTTCCTTGACCAGGAGTGCGATATCGGCACCCACGAACCCGTGTGTGTTGTCAGCCATCTTCCCGATATCGACGTTTTCTGCAAGGGGCACACCGCGGCTGTGGACCTGGAAGACCTCGAGCCGGCCTTTCCTGTCCGGGATCCCTATCTCTATTTCACGGTCGAACCGCCCTCCCCTCCTGAGCGCCGGGTCGATGGCGTCCGGGATGTTGGTCGCGGCAATGACGATGACCTGGCCCCGGGTCTTGAGGCCGTCCATCAGGGAAAGGAGCTGCGCGACGACCCTGCGCTCGACTTCTCCCTTCGTGTCCTCCCGTTTCGGGGCTATTGAATCGATCTCGTCGATGAAGATGATCGAGGGGGCATTCTCCTGGGCATCTTCAAAGACCTCCCTGAGCTTGCCCTCG
Organism: uncultured Methanospirillaceae archaeon; assembly: GCA_949319355.1. Lineage (GTDB taxonomy): Archaea > Halobacteriota > Methanomicrobia > Methanomicrobiales > Methanospirillaceae > KLAP105. The sequence goes on from CASGHA010000009.1 coordinate 2,894, forward strand.
CTCTCGCCGTAGTACTTGCTCATGATCTCGGGGCCGGACAGGGTGATGAAGTGGGCGTCCACCTCGTTCGCCACGGCCTTCGCGATAAGCGTTTTCCCGGTCCCCGGCGGTCCGTACAGGAGCACCCCCTTGGGAGGCTCGATACCGAGCCGCTCGAACAGCTCGGGGTGGCGGAGCGGGAGCTCGATCATCTCCCGGACGAGTTCCAGCTCGCGTCCGAGGCCGCCTATGTCCTCGTAATGGACATCAGCGAGTTCTTTCTTCTTGGATTTTTCAGGCTTGTATGGGGTTTCCCGGAGTTCTATCTCAGTATCGGCGGTGATGATCCCCGTCCCCTTGGGGGAGACCTTCGAGATGACGAAGGTCAGGGGGTTGCCGATGACATCGACCCTGAACGCCTCGCCCTCACTCACCGCCCTCCCCTGGAGGACCCGGTGGAGGTACTGTTCCCCGCCAACGAGCCTGATCTGCTGGGTCGGCTCAATGGTGACCTTTCTTGCGTACCCGACCTGCACCTTTGCGATCTTCACCATCTCATCGACGGCTGTCCCGACATTCGAACGCACCGTCCCGTCGATCCGCAGGATGGCGTTCCCCGTGTCCTGCTGGAAACCGGGCCAGACAATAGCGGTCGCTTTCCGGCGGCCCTCTATCTCGATGACGTCGCCGCTTACCAGACCAAGCGATTTCATCACCTCGAGGCTGACCCTGGCGATCCCGCGGCCAGCGTCGTCCCGTGCAGACTCCTTGACGATAACTTCGAAGGAATTTTTGTCAGACATATGAATCGGTGACTCCTTATATTCACTTAAAGTAAACCACCAAATTATATAAATGTTACTTAACTCTTATATCTGACAATCAATAACCTCACGTTCAGTCACAACAAAGTGCATCCTGACGTCATAGGGGTCCCTCGGGAGGTCGCGGGCTTCCTGGCAGGAGAAGGCAAGGCCGATACGGGTTATTCCCGGGTTCGTGGAAAGAAAACGGTCATAGTACCCTGCACCATATCCGAGCCTGTTGCCCTGCCTGTCAAATGCGAGCATCGGGATGACGGCAATGGCGATATCAGATGCCTTGGCAGGGATTTCATTCCCGATCGGCTCCGGTACCTGGAATGTGCTCGCTGTCAGGAGTGAAGGGTCCCGGAGGTAGGACAGGCGGAGCGTGATGGTCTCCTTCTCGATTATCGGGACCACCACCTCGTGGCCGTCGGTTAAAAGAGCGGTCATCAGGCTGGCCGTCGAGACCTCGGGGACCTTCGAGGCATAGAGGAGGACCGGGGAGGAACTCCCGATGACCTGCCTTGCCCGCTCGCAGATGGCAAGGCTTTTGGCCGCTACCTGGCTTTGAGTCAGGGCTGAACGGACTGTTTTTGCCCTGTTCCGCGCCGCCAGCTTCCGGGTGTGCATCTGAATAGGTCTCTGGCGCGGGGCTTAAAAGGGCAGCGGAAGGACAAAAAGGAGAGGGATCTTTTCCCTCATTTAGAAGTTGAAATACTTGTTCACGATTTTTAAGGCGCAGTAGTCGCCGCACATTGTGCAGGCATCGGCATCAGCCGGCATCCGCTCGCTGCGGATCCTCCGGGCGCGTTCGGGGTTGATGGCAACCTGGAACTGGCGCTCCCAGTCAAGGTCGCGGCGCGCATGGCCCATCTCGAGGTCGGCGTCCCGCTTCTTCAGCTTGACCATGTCACCGACGTGGGCGGCGATGCGTGAGCTGATCACTCCTTCATACACTTCTTCAGGGGTGGGAAGGGCGAGGTGTTCTGCGGGAGTGACATAACAGATGAAATCAGCCCCGTATGAAGATGAAAGGGCTGCACCAATCGCCGATACCCTGTCGTCGTAGCCAGGTGCAATATCGGTCACAATCGGCCCGAGCATGTAGAACGGCCTCCTGTTGGTCACCCGCTTCTGGAGGATGACATTTGCCTCGATCTCGTCTATCGGGACATGGCCTGGACCTTCGACGATGACCTGGACTCCTTTTTCATGTGCCTTGTCAGCGAGCTCGGCGTTGATGATCAGCTCCTGGACCTGGGCCCGGTCCGTCGCGTCGTGGATGGCCCCGGCCCTCATACCATTGCCCATGGAAAGGGTGACCTCGTGTTCCTTCATGATCTCGACGAGGTAATCGAACTCGGAATACAGCGGGTTTTCCTTCTCATTGTGGAGCATCCATGCGGACATGAATGCCCCGCCGCGGGAGACCAGTCCCCCGTGCCTGCCCTGGTTCCGGAGCCGCTTTAAGGTCTCGAAGTTGATCCCGGTATGGATCGCCATAAAGTTCGTCCCGGCCCTGGCCTGTTCGGCGGTTATCCGGAACAGGTCATCCTCCTTCATGTGAATGACCGCCCCGTCCTTTCTCGCAGCCTCGATGAATGCCTGGTAGAGCGGGACACTCCCGACCGACAGGCTCGTCGCGGCAACGACCCGCCGGCGTATCTCCATGAAATCACCACCGGTCGAGAGTTCCATGAGGGTGTCGGCACCCGCACGCTCGGCCTGGAGGGCCTTTTCCACCTCCATGTCGATATCGACGATGTCGGACGAGGTCCCGAGCGATGCGTTAACCTTCGTCCTGAGCCCTTCCCCTATTCCACACAGCCTGACGTCCCGGTACGGGGAGACCGGGATGACGATCCTGCCCTCGGCGACGCCCCGTCGCACAAACTCCTCTGATACACCCTCCTGGCGGGCAACCGTCTGCATCTCGGTGGTTATAACCCCCCGCTTGGCATCTTCGATGAGGCTCATGGTCGTTATTGTTCAGTGAAGGACCAGATAAAGGCTTGTTTTTTCAAAAACAGAGACAAGTGAGGTTGTTCTCTAAACAACTAAACTTGATTTGATGTAATGAAAATTGGGAAGGGTTCGTTGTGCGGGTGCAGATAGCCCCTGAAATACGGCAGAGGAGAATACCTTGATGAACGCGGCTTTCCTATGTATAGTGGTACATCCCAGGTATGGTCCGCGTGAATTTCGGGGGTTTTGTCCCACTAAGCACCGTTGACTGGCATGGCCGCTCGGTCTGCACTGTTTTTCTCCGTGGCTGTCCCATCAGGTGCTCGTACTGCCATAACCGGGGGATAATCAGCGGTCTGGACGAGCGGGACACTGAGGAGATCATCGGTATGGTCCGTGATGCGCGCCTGCTCATCAGCGGAGTCGTCTTTTCGGGAGGGGAACCGACATTCCAGCCTGAGGCCCTGAAGGAGGTCGCCCGTGCAGCCCGCAGTTCCGGGCTTGTCGTCGGAGTCCAGACCAACGGGATTTTTCCCGAAGTCCTTGCCGGGCTTGTCAGGGAAGGGCTTGTCGACCGGATAGCCCTGGATATCAAGGCCGGATGGGGCCGGTACGAAAGTCTTGTACAGGTGAATGTCGCCGAAAAGGTAAAGGAAAGCCTTGAAATCTGCAAAACGGCAGCAGCATCCGGCAGCCTGCCGGAATGCGAGGTCGTGGTAACGCTGTTCCGGGGATATGAGCACGAGGCCGCCTCCATATCAGCCGAGACCGGTGACCTTGTGCTGGTCCTCCAGCAGGGGGTGGTCCCGGGAACAGAGCCCCTTACTGTCGAAGAGTTGAGGGCGGTTGCGGACGGGCTGGACAAGCCAGTCAGGATCAGGACGCGGGACAGTGGAGAAGAATGGTATGAAGGTCATAGGTGTCGTCGGTCTTCCAGCGAGCGGAAAAGGTGAGTTCTCCAGGATAGCCCGCGAAATGGGCATCCCTGTCATTGTGATGGGGGACGTGATCCGAAAGGCCGTTTTTGCGGCAGCGATGGAGCCGACTGATGAAAACATGGGGTTCATTTCAAGGAAACTCAGGGAGGAGCGGGGAATGGCGGCGATCGCGGAAGAATGTATCCCGGTTATTGAAGACGAAAAAGCCGGCACCGTACTCATCGATGGCATCAGGGGGGATGCCGAGGTCCACGCCCTGAAGGAACATTTTCCTGATTTTTTCCTGGTAGCGATCGACGCCCCGGCTGCATCACGTCTTGCACGGCTTGCAGGCAGGGGCCGCCCGGATGACGCCGCCACCCTGGAGGAACTCAATGCCCGGGACCGGCGTGAGGAGAAGTGGGGCCTGTTCGCCGCCATGGCTGAAGCGGACCTTCACATCGAGAACCGCGGGAGCCTCCAGGAATTCAAGGAGAAGTCGCTTGAAGTGCTCAGGCATGTGGTGGTACCTGCATGACCCGGAACTGGCATTTTTCTTCGTCTTCAAAAGTATGGGACTCTATCGAGTGGGTATATGGCATCGAGGAGGCAGGTTTCTCGGGATGGGAGATAGTCGCTGACGGCAACTACCGGCTCGACCAGCCCGGGTGTCTGTCACGCATCAGGGAGGTGCTTGCCTCGACCCGCCTCAAAGCAAGTGTCCACGCCCCCTACGGCGACCTGAACCTCGCGGCTTTGAACTACCCGATCTGGCAGGAGTCCATCCGCCAGGTCTGCACCTGCATCGAAAAGGCCGCGGAGTTCACCGACCGTGTCACGATCCACCCGGGGTACCTCTCTCCGGCCG
>CASGHA010000010.1 GCA_949319355.1 uncultured Methanospirillaceae archaeon
CGAGGGCGGCGACCGCCTTCTCCCATGCCCCCTGCATTCCGCGGTACGAGTCGTGGATGGCGGGGTCCCCCGAGTCGAGGCTCACCGCAACGGCTTTTACCCCTGCCTCCCGGAGCCGTTCCGCTGCATTTGCGTCAAGCAACACCCCGCTCGTCCCCATGACCATCCGCAGGCCCTGCTCCGTGCCATAGGCAGCGATCTCGAAGATATCGCCCCGCAAAAGCGGTTCTCCTCCGCTCAGGACGACAATCGGCGTCCCCGTACGTCTCAACTGGTCGATTACTGAGAACGCCTCTTCTGTTGTAAGGACCCCCGCGGCCTCGCGTTCACCAGCGTCCACGTAGCAGTGGGAGCACTTCAGCGGACACCGCAGGGTGATGTTCCACGAAATAATCCGGGGGGCTGCATTTACTATGTCGCTCACCCCTTCAGCCCTCTTGTCGCCCGGCCCGGGTCCCTGGTCCGTGGTTCACCGAACTCTCCACCAAAAACAGGGACGTTATGACCAGGCGAGATCAAAGCGGTCAAGGTTCATCACTTTGGCCCATGCAGCCACAAAGTCCTGGACAAACTTCTCCTGCGCATCAGCACTTGCGTACACCTCTGCCAGCGCACGGAGCTGGGAATTCGAACCGAAAATGAGGTCGACCCGGGTACCTGTCCACCGGAGTTCGCCGGTCCTGCGGTCGCGGCCCTCGAATACATCGGCATCTTTTGAGACCGGCTTCCATTCCGTGTTCATGTCAAGCAGGTTCACGAAGAAGTCATTTGTGAGCGCCTCAGGTCTCCTGGTAAAAACGCCATGTCCGGTCCGTCTGAAATTAGTATTAAGCACCCGCATCCCGCCGACAAGCACCGTCATCTCCGGAGCGGTCAGCCTTAATAATTGTGCCTTGTCGACCAGCAGTTCCTCTGCAGAAATGGCATAGCGGGCCTTCTGGTAGTTGCGGAAGCCATCCGCCTTCGGCTCAAGCACGGCGAAAGAGGCCGGATCGGTCTGCTCCTGAGAAGCGTCCATGCGTCCCGGCGTGAAGGGTACCTCCACCATGTGACCGGCATTCTTCGCAGCCTGCTCGATACCAGCACAACCGGCGAGGACGACCAGGTCGGCGAGTGAGACCTTTTTTCCTCCTTTCTGTGCCTTGTTGAACTCCTCCTGTATGCCCTCAAGCGTCGTGAGGGCCTTCGCAAGCCGGGCAGGCTCGTTGACCTCCCAGTCTTTCTGCGGTGCCAGCCAGACGCGGGCGCCGTTCGCACCTCCCCGCTTGTCGGAACCGCGGAAGGTCGATGCCGACGCCCAGGCAGTCGAGACCAGCTCAGAGACAGACAGCCCTGAAGCCAGGACCTTTGCCTTGAGGGAGCTGATGTCATGGGCATCAATCAGTTTGTGATCGACCGCAGGAATGGGGTCCTGCCAGATAAGCTCTTCTTTAGGGACCTCGGGGCCGAGATACCGTGACCGCGGGCCCATGTCGCGGTGCGTCAGCTTGAACCAGGCCCTGGCGAATGCGTCAGCGAACTGATCCGGGTGTTCGTAGAAACGCCGCGAGATCTTTTCGTAGGCAGGGTCGAACCTGAGGGAAAGGTCTGTGGTCAGCATGCCCGGCGGGCGACGCTTCGACGTGTCGTGGGCCTCCGGCACGGTCCCGGTGACGGGCTCGCCCTTCGGCACCCACTGGTATGCCCCGGCCGGGCTCTTTGTCAGTTCCCATTCGTTCTCGAACAGGACCCGGAGGAAATTGTTGCTCCACTTCGTGGGCGTGTTGGTCCAGGTGACCTCGAGGCCGCTCGTTATCGTGTCACCGCCCTTGCCGGAACCGTAACTGCTCTTCCAGCCGAGGCCCTGCTCCTCGATGGGGGCTGCCTCGGGTTCAGGCCCCACATGGGTCGCCGGGGCTGCGCCGTGGGTTTTTCCGAACGAGTGCCCTCCGGCGATGAGAGCGACCGTCTCTTCATCGTTCATGGCCATCCGGGCAAAGGTTTCCCTGATGTCCTTTGCTGCTGCGACCGGGTCAGGCCTGCCGCCCGGGCCTTCCGGGTTGACATAGATCAGGCCCATCTGCACGGCTGCGAGCGGTTTTTCAAGCTTCCTGTCGCCCGAGTAGCGGTTGTCACCGAGCCACGTGTCCTCGGAACCCCAGTACACCTCTTCTTCAGGTTCCCAGACATCCTCCCGCCCGCCGGCGAAGCCGAAGGTCTTAAAGCCCATTGACTCCAGGGCAACGTTTCCGGCAAGGACCATGAGGTCTGCCCACGAGATCTTCCTGCCGTATTTCTGCTTCACGGGCCAGAGTAACCGGCGTGCCTTGTCGAGGTTCGCGTTGTCAGGCCAGCTGTTGAGGGGAGGAAAACGCTGCTGGCCAGCTCCGGCGCCACCGCGGCCGTCACCTACGCGGTACGTGCCGGCGCTGTGCCATGCCATGCGGATGAACAGGGGCCCGTAGTGACCGAAGTCCGCCGGCCACCAGTCCTGCGAGTCGGTCATAAGTGCCCTGAGATCCCCTTTGACGGCTGCAAGGTCAAGACTCTTGAATTCTTCGGGGTAGTTGAAGTCCCTGTCCATGGGGCTGGACAGGGACGAGTGCTGGTGCAGAACTTTCAGGTTCAGCTGGTCCGGCCACCAGTCCCGGATTGATGGACCTCTTCCGGAGACCTGGTTCTTTCCTTCGCCCATTCCCGGGCTGCTGCTATCTTCAGTCACAACGTCATCTCCTGCGTTCCGGTCAGACGGACCTCCCGGGAATCACGGTCCCCTGGTCCCCTGCCGAAAGGGAGTTCCGGTTGTCATTACCCGGGACCTCCCGATTCAATGCTTTTTTAGCCAGTTAAGGCCTGCAATCTGGTAAATTGGACCCCGGGATAGTTAACTTAGCGGTGCGGGCAGTGAACAGCCCCGCAACAGGTGCCATCCCAGGGCCTCCTCCCATTGTAGTACCCGGAACAGATGAAATGGCATTCTTCCCCAGAAAACGGTCTGATCTTTAGAATATTCTCGATTACTGCCCTGCAATGGTTTTTGTTGAGTCCTAAAGGCGTGAGTCGTCCTGTACCCCGGCCATGGCCGGGCTATTTCCCGTTTTACAGGATTGTGGCAGTATTTGGGCTCTTAATCTGGAACCCTGTCGAGTGCGGGTAACTGACATGCCGGAGATCCACCTTACCAGTCCTTTTTCATCGCCTCGGCCTTCAGGTCCCGGGGCATCAGCTCGATCGCGTAGCGGAGAGCGGTCCGGGGCATCTCCCGCTTGTTCTTCATGACATACCGGAAGACCTCGTCCTGGTTGTGGCGGCTCGCCTCCTTGAGGAGCCACCCGTACCCCTTCCTTACCATGTCGTCCTCGTCGGTGAGGAGCCGGTCGGCGATCCTGTTGGCGTCCTCGAGGTGTTCCCCGTGTTTCGCAGGTATGATGAGGGATACGGCGGCGGCCCTCCGCATCCACCTGTTTTCAGAACGTGTCCATTCCAGGAGCTCGGCGACCGTTTCCGGGAACTTTACGATGAACTCTCCCATGGTGTGGTTGCAGAACCCGTCACAGGAGGCCCAGTTGGTGATGTAGGTATCTATCCACCTCCGGAACACCGGCAGGTCGGATGGCTCGTACCGGTCGCGGAGGGCAAAAGCCCAGCTGGACACGATGAAAGACTCCTCCATCATGGCGGATTGGTACAGGTCCTCGCAGAGGGCGAATATCTCTGGCTTGTCCCGTACTTTCACCACCTTCCAGTACTTCCTGGCAAGAGCCGTCACCGCCGCGGTCTTCATGCCGTAACACAGGATTTCTTCCTTGAAGAAACGTTGTGATGATGCCTGGATTACCGGGTCCGCACCGGCGGCCAGTTCCTGGCGTATGGCCTGGATAATAGGGTCCATGGGTGATACGATCTGGTGCCGGGTGAGAGATAGGGATGCCGATATTTCTCACCCTGTGCTTTGTCGGATATGAACCCTTCGGCCGGAGAGGTTCCCAGAGCCCGGTCACCGGGACTCCCCATGGAAAAAGGGAGGGCCGGGAGGAAACCCGGCTTGTTCTTCAGACAATTTTTACCGACGTGATAAGGTCCTGGGCGAAGGGAAGGTCGGTGTTATATTGGGCCAGGTCAGCAAAGAAGCCAATAATGATCTGCTCGTTGTTGACCACGGTCGTGATAATCATCTCTTTTCGTGGGGTATTATCAGCCTCGGTATACTGGATCACCAGCCGGCTCGCTTCCTGGCCAAGGAGGGTTGTCTGGCCCCTCTCCAGCAGCTGGAAGTCCTTGTAAGACTTGTACGTATTGAGAAGTGCATCTGTCAGGGCTGCGAGGTCAGATGATGGAGCGGGCGTCCTGTAGAGGAGGACAAATGAACGCCCCTTAGCAACCGAAACCTGGTTGGCGGAGGTTTTTGACTTGGCCTGCACATTACATCCTGCCGGATAGCTGAAACTGAAATACGGGCCAGGATACGTAACGAGAGAACCCCCGGCAGGTGGCGATCCAGTCACCCGGGGCGTCACCGTGGCTTTTTTGGTCGTCACCCTTACAACTGTGGTTTTTGTTACCTGGGGCCCGGACACGGTCACTGCCGGGGGCGGAGTGAGCCGGGCTGATGTCGTTCCAACCGCGGGCGTCGTCCCGTCTTTGAACTGTAAGGTCCCGAGGAGCTGTGAAAATGGTGTGAAATAGGTGTCGAAGCTGGTCTGGGGGGCTTTACAATAGATGAAGACCAGCTTGTTGTCCTCGTACAGGATGATATTGTATACCTTTTTTGTTACTCCCTCGGTGCTGGTGGTCGAGTATGTAAACGTCATGGCCGGATGGCCGAGGAGCATCGTCTTTTCCCGTCCCAGGAACATGTATCCCGGCTGGCTATTCTTATACACATCAAGGAACGCGTCGGTAAGAGTGTCAAGGGGGACGAACTCGGTTTTATTGATCGAAATATAGACGAAGCACGCCTTGTCGCCTGACAACATGGCCAGGTTATGCGTGGAAGCATCTGACAGGTCATGGGGGTCCCATCCCGCCGGGTACTCCAGGGAGACCCACGGCAGTTCGAGCGGGGCTGTTGCGGAAGGCCCCTGGGAAGCCTGCGTTGTCCTTGCGACGACCGGCACAACCGTTGGTACGATGGTTGCCCTGGGTGTCGTAAAAGATGTCCTGGCCGTTGGCGACGCCGCCTGGGCGGTCACAGGGACCTGGGGCGTAGCTGTGGCTGTATATGACTTCGTTGCGGCGAGATAGATGTTCCAGCGGGAGCTCCGGTCGTCCTGCCAGACTATCCGTTTTCCATCTAGAGCCGGGTACTCCTGCCGGTGACTGTCGGTGGTGACCTGGACTATCCGGGCCGTCTTCGTATCGTACTGGTAGATATCCCAGTTGTCGTTCGTGTTGTCCTGGTGGTACACAACCGTGTTTCCGCTCACCGCAGGCCAGGCCTGTGTCCTGCTCCCACCGGCGAGGAGGGTTTCCCTGCCTGTCGCAAGTTCGTACATGTATACGTCATAGCCCGTGTTCCTCTCGTCCATCCAGACGATAGTGTTTCCGCTGATCCGCGGGTTCGTCTGTTTGAACGGGTCGGTGGTTATCTGCGTGGTCTTCTTCGTCCTGATATCATAGAGGTAGACGTCCCAGTTGTCATCCCCGTTGTCCTGGTGGTAGACCACCCTGGTCCCGTCGATTACAGGCCTGCCCTGGGTCTCCGGGCCCGTCGCGATAAGGGTCTCCTTCCTGGACCTGAGGTCGTAGAGGTAGATGTCCCATTCCCCGCTCCTCTTGTCCGGCCATACGACATATTCCCCGCTTATCGACGGGTAGTCCTGCTCTGCCGGGTCCCGCGTCACCTGGAACATCGTGGCGGTCTTTATGTCATACACGAAGACGTCCCAGTCGAAGCCGCCCTGGCTCTGGTGATACGCGATTTTTCCCTTTGAGACGGAAGGATACCCCTGGGTGGCGGTGCCCGATGCGACCTGGGTCTCCTTTCCCTCCTTGAGGTCGTACATGTAAATGTCCCAGTTCCCGTTCCGGAAGTCCTGCCAGACGACGTAATCCCCGCTGATTACCGGCCTCTGCTGGTCACTGCCGGTCGGAGCAAGGCGGCTCTCAGCAAGGGAAGCTGGTCCTGCAGCGGCTTCTGCAGTTTTCTCAAACGGATGAAAACCGGCCTGGTCACGTACGTCTCCTGTACCAGAAGCATGCCACGCAAGCATGAAAAAGGTACAAAAAAGCATGAAATGTATGTATTTCATCATCTGACCCCCCCATATCCCCACAACTTCACCTCAAAGAAGGTCACGGGGATACATCCCGCTATGTATCTCAGACGATAAACGTGACGGTCAGGGCCATTTTCCAGGCCCCCTGATATGGAATGAATAGCCGGGAAAGACGGTTGAAGAGATACGGTGGACTGGATTCCCCTATGTCCCGGGTAAAACGGGCATAGGGTGATGTCTCACCGCGGCATGTTCCCAGGCATAGTTTGAAGTGGTCTGAATGTAATCGCACTGTCCGGGGGGAACTATTGTATGACCAGGCCCTTCAGGGTTGAAGCACTACTAGCTGTGCTGGTTTTTCTCCTTTTTTCCTGCACGGCAGCCTCCGCGGCGTCCATAGGCCCGGATAACCACATCCTCGTGGACTTAAGCCATGCCGAACGGATAACCGTCGATGGGACCATCGCAACTGACCTCGACCTCTCGAAAAGCCCGGTTGTGGTCGAATGGCAGGCCTGGGCCGACGACATGAGACGACAGGGCTACACCGTAACGACCCACATCACCGGGCCGGTCACGAAGGAGGTGCTCGGGGATACCTGCATCCTCATCATCGCTGAGCCCGACTACCGGAAGAATGGGGTCGCCTACTTCACCTCGGAGGAGGCGAAGGCAATCTCGGCCTGGGTTTCAGAAGGGCACACCCTGCTCCTCCAGGGCCAGTCGTTCCTCGGGGGCGGGGATGCAGAAACCTACATCGATGATTACGGGAGCAGGTATGTCTATGCCCTGATCATCAACGACCTTCTGAAGAAGATGAGCATCGGGCTGAAGTTCACCGCCGGTACGAACACACGGCCGATAGGCGACATCGTCCTCGACCCTGACGCCACCGACATGATCGCCGGGTCCATGAGCGACATCTGGGTCCACGAAGGGGCGAAGTCGCACCCGGTCTGGTCCGGGGTGCCGGACGGGCGGTTCGCCCTGTTCCACGGGGCTTCCATCAACATCCCCTGGAACTCCGCCAGCGTGATCGCCCGGGGCGATGCGAAGAGCTTCTCAACGCGGGATACCGTGGGTGTCCAGCTCCAGGACCCATATGTTTCCAGCCGGGAGGAAGAGGGCCTGATGAAACGGATCGAGGACATCACCACCCGGTCCGGGACTTTCAGGCTGGTCGTGAAGAAACAGGGGGAGTACCCGGTCGTCATGGCCGAGACGAAGCATGGCTGTGGAACAGTTGTCCTGTACGGGGACGTTGCCGCATGGCAGGACTCGGCGTACTGGGGCCCGGTGTACACGAACGCCTCGTACAACAACCAGAAGATAGCGTCGAACCTGATGGCGTACCTGAAGAAGCGCTGTGTTGACTGTGGGAAGACCATCACGTCCCAGGCAACCGCCTCACCGACCGTCACCCGTGCAGGAGCGACTCCTGTCCCGCCGTCGCAGGTGCAGGAGGGCTGCCAGGACTGCCTTGATACCTGCTATGAGTCCCGATATGAGTCCGGTGTCAGACTGGAGGACTGCGTGGACGCCTGTGTAAATCCGGATATTCCTGAACAGTGTGACTATTGCGCCAGGTACGAATGTGCCGGGACGATGGAGGGCCGTCCGACCTGTTATTACAACTGCATGAAGAGGAATTCCTGTTCGTGCCCTCAGGCGTGGCTTTCCTGTGGGGGCTGCATTGAGCATTGTAATTCTGACCGGCCCTCGACCGGCAGCCCGGTGAATTGCATCAGGGACTGTCTTGGTGATGCCGCAGATTTTGATTTCATGAACTGCAATACCTGCTGGGAGCCCTGCATGGATGAATATGATGGCGTCGAGGCGCAGGTATGTTACTTCAGGTGTATGCAGGACAGCGGGTGCAGTTGCCCATCAACCGGACCGAACTGCGATAGTTGCATTGAAGCCTGCAACGCCCCGGGGATGACGCCATCTGAACGGGCCGGCTGTACCAACCTGTGT
>CASGHA010000011.1 GCA_949319355.1 uncultured Methanospirillaceae archaeon
GCGAGACCGCCGGGAGCCCCTGAGTCCCATAAGATAAGGTGGCGCATGACTATACGGTATCTGGATGGACGTGCATAAACATCTTGTTAAGACGTTCGCGGAGTACATTGCCTGTCATTACAGGAGACCGGTCGAGGTAGGGGTCGGCAGGAACTGGACGGCTGCCACCCTGCTTGCAGAGCGGGGCTTTCCAGTGGTCTGCACGGACATCCACCCCGCAGAACCACCCGGGGGCGTGTGTTTTGTAGTTGACGACATCTGGGAACCAGACCTTGCCAGGTACGGACATCCTGATGTTATATTCGCTATACGGCCGGCTCCGGAGATGGTGCCCCCGATGCGGCTTGTCGCGGAGCGGGTGAATGCCGATCTTCTGGTGTACCACCTTGGTTTCGAGGTGGCCGGAAACGGCGGGGATCTCATCGACTGTGGTGTCCTCATCCACCGCTACCATTGTCGTCAGAACTCGAATAACGACGACTGAACCTTTTTCTGGTCCTTTTTGATCGGTGCCTTCTCTTCCGGATCCACGGCGGCAGGACGCTCCCCCGCCAGGGGTGCACGGGCTTCGTCCATAGGGGCTGCGGCATCAGGCCTGTTTTCTGGCTTCAGCCCGACCTTCGCAAGGGCTTTTTTCTCCAGTTTTTCTCGTTCCTTCTCCTCTTTCGCCCTGCGTTTCTCCTCGGCGTCACGTTCAGCCTTTACCGCCCTGACCGCTGCCTGGGCTTTTGACTTATCGGCCGTGAGGAACTCGAGTTCATCCGCCCCGAACCCATAGGTACGCACAAAACCCGCCGGGTCCGCATCGGCAATGATACCGAGCGGCTGGATGAATTCGTCCCGTACGAGCTGGTCTGACATATGATTCCTCCTTGATATCCCAGATATGACCGCCTGCCTCACCGCCTTCTGTTTCCGGCCTGAGGCCATCCTCGACCAGCGCGAGGGGGGCATGATCCTGGCACGGATCCCGCACCCTCCGGTAGCAGCACCCGCCCCGAGGAGCATGAGTGATGTGGCGTACCGCCAAAGAGTATAATACTGCAGCCGGTAGGTCCTTCCGATATACAGGTCGGCCTTTGACAGGGCCCTGTAGGCTAAGGCAATCCTCCCGGGATCTGACAGGTGCGAGAGGTTCGCCTCGATCCACTGGATGGTCGTGTCCGGGGACTCGTCAAGGTCCCATGATAGTTTCAGGAGGTCATCATCACTGACCCTGCCATACATACCGCTTATCAGGTCAAAGAGGGTCTTCCGTGCGTCCTTGCTTCCGGAGCGGATGTCGGATGCTGAAAGGGCCGTCTTCCCCACCGCTGCCGCGTGGAGCATGGTGACGGCAGCCCGGATGTCTCCGCCGGCATGGGTCGCGATCTCCAGCAGGGCGTCGTCTCCGCACGCTATGCCCTCCCGGTGACATATGGATTTGAGATAGGGGGGGAGCTGGCGTGCCTGGACCGCCCGGAACTGGACCGGTTCACACAATGACCGTACCTCCTGGGAGACGCCGTAGAGGTCGTTGGCAATAAGGATGACCGGCTGGCGGGCGTGGGCGATGACCGAGGCAATGGCCTTCACGCCACCGCGGTCTGCCGTACCCTGGATATTGTCAGCCTCGTCAAGAAGGATGAGCTTGCGTTCTGCCCCGAGAAGAGAGCCGGTCGTACTCCCCTCTCCTGCGATACGCTCGATGACAGCCCGGGTCCGCTGGTCGCTCGCATTGAGCTCGACCACCTCCCACCCGAGGTCCCGGGCGAGGGCGAGGGCACTCGAAGTCTTGCCTATGCCGGGTTTGCCGTACAGGATAAGGGGCTTGCTTGCAGGGCTCCAGCCCTGTGCCCATTCGACCATCCTGCGGATAGCCTCTCCGTTGCCAACGACCTCACGGACATGCATCGGGCGGTATTTTTCGGCCCAGTCCATGGTGATCCTTCGGCGGCAAATCAAATAAATTATCACTGATGAGACAGAAAATCCATAATCACACTTTTACGAGGAGGGCATGGAACAGCATACCTGTGATACGGCATTCATCGCTGCTGCCGTACGGGACTACGAAGGAGTGCGCCGGAAACAGGCGATCGGCGAGATGGTACGTGCCCTTAAAATCGAATCACCCGATGTGGTCGCGTCCTTCGGAGAGGACGCCGCAGTGATCAGGCATCACGACAACGAGGCCCTTCTTTTTGCCGCAGACGGCATATGGAGCCGGCTCATGGACGCCGACCCGTACTGGGCGGGCTACTGTTCCGTGCTCGTAAACATCCATGATATCGCGGCCATGGGTGGACGGCCGGTGGCCATGGTCGATGTCTTCTCCATTGCCAACCCGGCGATCATGGACCTCGTCATCAGGGGAATGCATGACGCATCGGCGCAGTTCGGGGTCCCCATCGTGGGAGGCCACCTTCATCCCGACACCCCGTACAGTGTCATCGATGTCTCTATCCTCGGTGTAGCACCCCTTGATTCCATTATTTACAGCCACACTGCGTGTGCCGGGGACACGGTCATCGCTGCCATCGACCTGGACGGCCGGGTCCATCCGTCATGTTTCCTGAACTGGGACAGCGTCACTATGAAGGACCCCGGTGTTGTCAGGAACCAGATCAGGATCATGGAGGAGATCGGCCGCCTGAAACTGGTATCGTCAGGAAAGGACATCAGCAACCCCGGCATCATCGGGACCCTCGGGATGCTCCTCGAAGTTTCAGGGAAGGGTGCGAGGATCGATCTCGATGCCATTCCCAGGCCCAATCTGAAGGCGCTCGGGATGACCTTTGAGCAGTGGGTCAGGATGTATCCAGGAATGGGGTTCATCCTCACCGCACACCCTGACAACGTGGAACGCACCGTCGAACTTTTCGCCTCGGTAGGCATGTCTGCAAAGGCAATCGGGACGGTTGACGACACGAGATCACTCCACATAACCTACCAGGGTGCAGACAGCCAGGTCTTTGACCTGCTCCACAACGGGATCATGCACCTGTTCAATGGCAAGGAAGCATGCCGCTGATCGGGATAGGCGCAGGAGATGACGCTGAACGGATAGTCGATGCAGCAGCGACGTGCAGGGACCTCAGGATAGCCATTTACGCCCACCCCGGGACTATCCCGCATGAGGTACCCGGCCTGAAAGTCGTCGAGAGTGCAAACCCTGAACACGAACTGGTGGATGACCTCTTTTCATCAGGGATCGATGCCGCGGTCAGGGGAACCCTCCCGGCGAATACAACCCTGTCGTACCTGAAGGAAAAAGCCGGGGTATCCCATCTTGAACGTGTCGCCCTCCTTGAAACTCCGGCTGGGGACCGGTTTCTGCTCGCCCCGGTGGGGGTCGATGAGGGCTGGACGGCCCGCGACCAGGTCAGGCTGGTGGAGCAGGCACGGGCACTCTGCCCCCGGTTCGGCCTTCCCTCGAAGGTGGCCGTCCTTTCCGGCGGGAGGTATGGCGACGTAGGCCGTCATAACCGTGTTGACAGGAGCCTCGGTACCGCCGAGCTCGTTGCAAGGATTACCGGGAGCACCCATTGTGAGATCTGCATCGAGGACGCCGTTCCCGGGTACGGCGTGGTTATAGCCCCTGACGGGATAGCGGGAAACCTCATATTCAGGACGCTGACATTTCTCGGAGGTGGTCGTGCCCATGGTGCGCCGGTCGTTAATATCAACCCTGTATTTATCGATACTTCGCGCGCCTCCCGCGAGTACCTCTCGGCAATACGCCTTGCCTATGCGCTTGTCCCGCCATTATAGCGTTTAATAGTGGCCTGTTTTTTAATTAGAGATTAATTTAACTTCCTTTTGGCAATAGCAGACATTTGTCAGACACTTGTCCTCCATACTCATGAATATACATGCGAATACCAGTTTCTTCGCCAAAAACGGTCGAGATCGCGATATGTTTAAATACCTGTCAAGAGATTTTTTGTTGAGGTAGTTACAATGGCAGATTTACCTATTGCCGCAGTCGTGCGGATTGCGAAGAAAAATGGTGCCGAGAGGGTCGGCAGCGATGCAGCTGGGGCTCTTGTAGGGAAAGCTGAGGATTATATTGCAAACCTCACCAAGGAAGCAAACCGCCTTGCGTTACACGCAGGACGGAAGACCATCAAGGAAGAAGATGTAAAGATGGCAGCGGAGAAATCCGCCTGATCATCTTTCGTATGAAGGGTCTCTTTTCAGTGTTTTTCCTGTAACATCACATTGCATACCTGCTGACCGCTACTTACCGCCCACGATGACAGAGTCATAGTCATAGCGGTCTCCGGGTTTCAGGTGCCGGTTTTTTTTGCGTTGGGGCATCTTCACAGGACGGTCGTTCCTTTCTTCGGGTGCCGGCATGGCACGGCCCCGGGAGGTGATGGAGGTCATCATATTTCACACCCATTTTTTTGTACCAGGGGTAAAAATGGCTTCTTCTCGCCATATACCATGCACCATATGACACAGGGCAGGAATGACACGTTCTCCTGGCTTCCGGTTCCTGACCGGAAAATGGCTGAAATTCTGTTCCTGAAGATTGATAAACGGTTTTTTATGACCTCCAGGCCGGAAATGCTGTTGGGCGATGGGCCTGCGGTGAAATTCATGGAACTATCCCTGATTCAGGAAAGGGGGCCTGTAAAAATATATTTTATGCATATAAAATATATTCATATAAAAAAATATAGAGATTCCTGGAGAAGGCAATTCTGCGGATAGCCCCGGGTCCGGAAACGGAAGCTTCAGGGTGAATGCACCAGGACCCGATGAGTTACAGCACTCCTTTTGTACTGGGTATCCCGCCCAGGCCTTCTGAAAGGGCATCGGCAAGGGCCCGGCCGAATGCCTTGAACAGTGCTTCGCACTTGTGGTGGTCGCAGGTCCCGGCCGCTTTCATGTTCGCGGTTATTCCTGCATTGGAACAGAGGGATTCAAAAAAGTGGCAGACGATACCCCCCGGGATCTGCCCCTCAATCAGGGTTGCAAAGGATGATTCGAAAACAAGGTACGAACGCCCACCGCAGTCGATTGCGACGGTTGCCAGTGCCTCGTCCATGGGGACGAGGGCATGCCCGAAGCGCCGTATCCCGCTGCCGTCACCGATGGCGTCCCTGAGGGCATGCCCGAGTGCAATTCCGGTATCCTCCACCGTATGGTGCGGCCCGACATCAAGGTCTCCTGAAGCCCTGATAACAAGGTCCATCCCCGAGTGTTTTCCAAGGGCATGGAGCATGTGGTTGAAAAACGGGATGCCTGTTTCAACCTCACTCCGTCCGCTACCTTCAATGACCAGTTCTACACTGACATCGGTTTCATTTGTCCTTCTCGCATACCGTCCCGACCTCATCGTGCCGCCTCCATGGCTGATCTCAATGTGATCTTTCCATGGTATAGGGATGATCCCAGGACCACGCCCTCGGCTCCTGCATCCCGTATGGTGGCGACATCACCGGGTGAGGATACTCCTCCGGCAACGACCACGGGGACCGGGACCGCATCGATAAGGGCTGTTACCGGACCGGACTGGATACCTCTCTGGAGCCCTTCGACATCGACATTCGTGAACAGGAGCGATCCTGCACCCAGGCCAACGAACCGTTTCGCCCAGGAGAGATACTCTCCGGCAGGCTCCTCCCATCCCCTGATGACGACCTGGCCGTCCTTTGCATCGACTCCTGCCATTACCCGCTCACTGCCATATGACCCTGACAGTTCAGAGATTATGGAGGGCTCCTGAACCGCTACCGTTCCGAGTATCACGCGGCTGACACCAGTGTCAAGCCAGCCCGATGCATCTGCATAGGACCGTATGCCCCCCCCGAGCTGTACATAGACTCCCGTCTCGGCAATGAGGTCCTCGATGAGGGCCACGTTCGCCCCGGACACCCCGAATGCCCCATCAAGGTTGACCACATGAAGCCGGTCGGCACCCTCCCGGATCCATTTCAGGGCACAGTCCTTAGGATTACCAAAAAAACTGGCTGATTCCCTCTTTCCCTGGACCAGCTGGACACACTGACCCCCAAGGATATCCACCGCAGGGAACACGTGCATTCAGCGCACCATCCGTTCAACGGACAGGACCAGGATATCCCTGGCGCCTGCAAGCCTGAGCTGGTTTATGAGGGTGTATATGCGTTCCTCGCCGACCACCGCGTGGACCGCTACAAGGTCCCCGGATGAGGCGACATCCATTACCGTCGGGCCTGAAAGCCCGGGGAGCAGGTCTCGTACGACAGGGAGGCTGTCCCTTGCCACGTTCATCATGAGGTAGCACTGCCCGCGGGCACGGACGACTGACTCGAAGGCAAGTGTCAGCTCGTCGATCTTGGGGCGGCAGGAGGCAAATGATGTCAGATTTGCCACGAGGACGGTGGATGTCGGAAACAGGGTCCCGATGACACGGAGGTGGTTCGTCTCCAGGGTCGCCCCAGATGATGAAAGGTCCACGATAGCGTCCGCAATTCCAAGGTGAGGGGTCGCTTCACATGCTCCGCTCACCTGGACGACCGTTACGTTCACACCAATCTCCCTGAAGTAATCCCGGGTCATCTCCGGGAACTCCGTTGCGATACGGGCGCCCTCGAGGTCGGCGGCACTCTTCACGGAAGATTCCTCCATCACGGCCAGGACGAGGTTCGCCCTGCCCAAACCCAGGTCAAGAAGCTCCCTGACCTCGGCACGGCGTTCCTTTACCATGTCCTGCCCGGTAATACCAAGGTCGGCGATGCCTGCTGACACGTAGCCCGGAATGTCGATGGGCCGTGCAAAGATGATCTCGACGTGAGGGTCAACGGTTTTTGCAAGGAGCAGGCGGTCGCCTGTCGAGCGGATGTGAAGGCCGCTTTTTTCGATGAGTTCCCTGACCGGCTCTGCAATCCTTCCCTTGTTCGGAATCGCGAGCCTGATGACCTTTTCTGCCATAAAAAAAGAGTGATTACGGCCCGGGTCAGAAGGTCCTGAGCTCCCCGCGGACCATCTTGTCAGTAATACAGGAGATCCCGGCCAGGCCTTCATCCATAATTGCCATGACTTCGTCCTCAATGGAACGCATGGCAATCCCTTCCCTGGGGATGACCTGGACACCGGCAACGAGGGGGTGGTCAATTGGCTTGCCAATCTGGGACAGGAGGCGGATGTATATCTCCTCAATCCCGTCCACCCTTGCCACGCATTCCTGGGCCAGGTCGCGGGAGAGGAGGTTGTACATCTTTCCTATGTGGTTGATGGGGTTCTTACCGCTCGTGGCCTCCATCGACATCGGCCGGTTGGGAGTGATAAGACCATTGCACCGGTTACCCCTCCCTACAGACCCGTCGTCGCCCATTTCTGCCGAAGTACCGGTTACCGTGAGGAAAACCGAACCCTTACTCTCGTCATCTGCCGTATTTATATGGACCGCGACGTTTCGCTTTGTGCATTTCCTTGCGACGGCAAGCGCCTCTTCCTGCAGGAGATTCTTGTACTCCCTGTATTCTTTAAGGTCCGCACAGTACCGGTCCACCATGGCACAGGCTATCGTGATGGTGATGTCGTTGTTGTCCCGAAGGCCCATGATCTTGATGTCCTGGCCAATCGCGGGGTTCTTTGGCCGGAGGGTCTTGTCGACATAGTCTGAAACTGACATGACTATGGTCTCTGTTTCAGAAAAAGGTGCATGACTGACTCCGAACGAAGTGTCGTTGGCAAGCGGGACCTTCCCTCCGCACCCGGAAAATACGTCCCTGAGGTCGGTCGAGCCCTCGCCGAGCCTGACATCGATGATTACGTCCCGTTCGTGGTCAAGCTCCGGAAGGAGGTCATGGAGATAGGTATGGGCTGCTTTCAGGGCAATTGCATCAGTGGGGATACAGAAGTCCTTAAACCTCTTGGTCGCCCTGCCGTCGAGGAGGATAAAGATCGGCTTCGTGATCCTGCCACCGCCGAACTTCGGCATGGACTCACCGGCCACGATCTCGCCCTGGTCGGTGTTGTGATGGAGGAGCACCCCGCATTCGTCAAGGTATGCCTGGCAAAGGCTGCGGGAGATTGATTCAGCGATGCCATCAGCGATGCTGTCTGGGTGTCCAAGACATTTCCTCTCAACAAGCTCGACCCGCTGCATCTCGAGCGGCGTCTGGTTCAGGGCTTCAATGCAAATATTCCGTTTCATTCGGTTCCCCGGAGAATCAGGGCGGGATACGGAAACGATTACCGTACCCGCCGTTCAATCCCATACCTATGTACCAACAGAGGGTATATGGTTTTCCTATTGAACAGGCGTTTATTTCCGCAACTATCATCTAAAGCCAGGACAACATGCGTTGCATGGTCCCAGGCGGTTCAAATCCCGGCAGCGGTGAAACCCACAGGGATGCACTTTTTAATGAGCCTGGCATTTCTCCGGAACCATTTTTCAGGCTCATCAATGGAGCAGTCCGGGGTGCCCGGCTGCTTGCAGCGGTTGAGGCAGGCATATCCTGCGGGTTGTTCGATGCACTCTCGGTCCCACGGACCGCCGGGGACCTTGCAGGTCTTCTCAGTCTTCAGGCAGGGATCCTCGGGACGCTGTGTGATACCTATGTGGATGCAGGACTTCTTGAACGCCAGGGAGACCTTCTTGTCAATACCCCGCTGACCACCACCTTTCTCACCGGTACCTCCCCGTACTCCCAGGCTGGCTTTGTCAGAAAGGAGTTCCAGTCGGTTTTCACCATATGGGCAGGCCTGTCAGGGATACTCAGGGAAGGGCCGGTCGATTTCAGCAGTGACGAGTTCTTTGCAGGCAGGGCACTTGTGCCAATGGCGGAAAACGCACTTACAGGAAGGCTGCAGGCGATCATCCGGGTCATCCTCGGTCTGCCGGGCATATCCACGGTCAGGAGCGCCCTTGACCTCGGTGGAGGTCACGGGCTGTATGCCATCGCTCTTGCCGCAGCGCTCCCGGATTGCGACGCATATGTCATGGACCTCCCTGGGGTTATCCCCCTGGCGGAGTCTTATATCAGGGATTATAACCTGGAAAGGGTCCATGTAATTCCTGGAAATTTCTTTAGCGACCCGCTTGGGAGCGGCTACGGCCTCATCTTTTCCTCGTCGAACCCAAGTGGGAAACTCCCGGATATGGTACCGAAAATTGCCGCAGCACTTGCCCCGGAGGGGTACTTCATAGACCTCCAGCCTGACGGCCGACAACGGGACGACCCGTTATCCTCCCTCGAATGGCAGCTCTGGACTATTGACAGGGAAGCCAAGACCCGGGGGGCAGGAGGCCATGGCACCCCGTTCCCTGACGAAACGTACCGGCAGGCCCTGGTGGACTCAGGACTTGTCATCACCGGGGAGCACCGGATCAGGGACTGGTACCAGCCGGATTTCTGGCTTTCGCTCATAGTGGCACGAAAGCAGGCGGCCCTTCCGGGGGGCAAAGATGGTTCGAACAATTAATGACACCTGGCGAAAAATGGTTTGTTGCCAGCGTTTTGTCAGAAAACATGAGCGCTCGCCCATGGTGTTTGTGATGATTGACAACCTCCTCGAAGGAAACAAAAAATTCAGGACGACCGATTTCCAGAAAAATCTCGATTTCTACCAGGGACTTGTTGCAAGCCAGAAACCGAAGGTCCTCTGGCTCGGGTGTTCGGACTCAAGGGTCAACCCGGAGCGGATCACGCATTCATGCCCGGGCCAGATATTTATTCAGCGTAATATCGGGAATATCGTCCCCGCGCATGACTGGAATTTTGCGACCGTCCTCGAGTATGCGATCGCCCACCTGAAAATCACCGATATCGTGGTGTGCGGCCACTCCGGGTGCGGGGCGATGCGGGCGCTGGACGCCGTAACTGATGATGTATACATCCCCCTCTGGCTGAACAACGCACAGGAGGCCAAGCGGCGTATTGACGAAGGAGCGAAACCCGCGACCACGGACGAAGAAAAGAAGGAACGTTACCGCCGGATTGAGCATGAAAATGTGAAACTGCAGATCGAACACATCATGACCTATCCTCTGGTCAAAAAAGCCGTGGATGTAAAGAAAATTCAGATTCACGGCCTCTATTACGACCTTGAAACCGGCGCCCTTTCAGAGATTGTCTAAACAGAACTCCCTGTCAATTTCTTTTTTTATAAGGGGCAAGGAGATACGTCCGATAGGCGTGACCCTCCCGTTCACCAGTACCATGGGTAGGGGAGGATAATGGCGGCTGATGACTTCACGGATGCGTTCCGGTATCCCATCATCAAGCCGTATGAGGTTCACGGAAACACGGTCACCGTACTCAGCCTGCAGTCCGGCTGCAAGGGCCTCAAATGCCGCGTCCAGATTCCCTGCGGGGTGACAGGCAGAAAGGCCGCACGAGCGGGTTTCGTCACAGGGAAACGGAGAGCAGTTGGAAGACCCGTACCCGGCGACCTCAACGACAACAGGGATTTTCATCTGCAGGAAAGGTTGGTCCGGCCCCCACAAAAATAAGACGGAATCACACTTCACATGAAGCGTTCAAAGCGATCCGCCTTTGCCTTGCAAACCGGGCATATCCCGGGAGGTTTGTCCCGTGCACAGAGATACCCGCAGACCCTGCACCGCCACACCGGGTACGCGAGGCCTGTTATTGGGCCGTCACCGACCCTGACCGTCTTTTTTGCCTTCCGGTCGCTTCGCGAGGGCCGTCGCTCCGGCACGGGGGCAGCCCGTACCAGGCCTTCGTGGACGGCTTCTCCGACGTAGAGACCACAATAACAGGCGCCGTACTCCACGAGGTCCTGGTCCCGGTAATCACAGGGGCAGATGATGTCGAGGTCCTCCTCCTTTCTCCCGGTTGCCAGGCGGCAGGGGCAGGCAGGGTACTCATAACGGCCTTCGTTTATGAGAATCCCCTCAAGGAGGCTTCTGGTAAACGGCTCGTCGGGGTTCAGATGGTACCCCCCTTCCGCGGCATCCTTTCTGAACCTCTCGAGTGTTTTGGACAGGTCATCCCCGCCGACACCGGTCGTCATCTGCCGAGCGCCTCCCTGATGTCGTTTTCACGGTAACCTACGATGCACTTCTCGCTGTTTATTACCAGTGTAGGAAAGGAACCCTTCGGGTTGAACCGTTCCATCTCCTTTAAAACTTCGTCGAGTTCATTGTCAGGGAGCTGGTCGACGAAGAGATAGGAAAAACCGACACCAAGTTCACTCAGCAGTTCCTTGGTTTTTTTACACCACACACAGGTGGACAGGGCATAGAGTACGACCTTTCCCCGGTCCCTGCCGGAAACATGAACCATTTCTGTTATGTTCACCACGTCCTCGGGCCCGGCGGCTGAACTATCGTGAAAATGTACCATGCACCACCATGCTCACCGCCGGAGGTGCAATGCAACACCGGGGCCTGTTGAGCGGTACTATGTTGCAGGTGCTGATAAATTATGTCTTATGGGAGGATCACCTGAAAACAGGCACATTAAAAGGATAATGCGGCCTTGCAACGGGCCCAGGGGGGATCATGCATAACAGGTCGGCGGGTCACCCGCATTCCCCATTTGTATGGTCCTTCCGAAACTATTGAAGCCTTCCATCGCCAATGAAGACAGAAGTGGGACTGTTGTTGCATGGTATCCATCGAAACGGCATCCAGAACGGGTAAAGATTCTATTGGTCACAAGGTCGCTGCCCTTGCCGGCCCCATGTCATACGAAGAAACGGCCTATCACCTGCCAGTGTCCTATGCCCTCACCGGGCGGGACGTCCATGACGGAAAGGCCGCCGGCGAGGTCTATGCTGCCACAGAGGGAAACCCTCTCGTCGGGACGGAGCTCATCGTCGCCGCCGGAGCTTCGGGCGGGATAAAAGAGGGGACGCCGTACGTCGGGTTCATCCCCGATGCGGTCATCAGGAAACTCGGGTACTCACTGGTGGACGGGTCGATCCTCGGCCTGGCCCTCGTTGCCGGCACTCCTGGATCGGCAGACAAGGCGGCCGCACTCTGCCGGGAACTCCAGGAAAAGCTGATGCTCACCTTCCTTGCCGGGGATATCATCGGCAGCCTTACTGCGGCGGGCGTAAAGGTCGGCCTCGAGTACCGGCTGATCCCCCTCGGTTCATCAGTCAGGCAGGCGGTCCATTTCGTCGATGTGCTCGCCCGGGTAGCGATGATGTTCGGAGGGGTGGCACCCGGGGACGCACACCGGCTGATCGCCTATGCATCTGAGCGTGCCAAGGCATTCACCCTCGTGTACCCGGGCCTCGACGACGAGGAGATTGCCTTTGTTGACGGGCTTCGGGTCCTGTCCATTCCCGTGCTCGCACTCGGCCCGGGATATGAGGGCGACGAGTGGCTCATGGTACCGTCGCAGGATGCCGTGAGAAAAGGCATGGACCTCCGTGGGATCAAGGTCCAGGTAACGGCAATTCCTATCCCAATGGCCTGTTCTCCGGCATTCGAGGGCAAGGCGGTCCGGAAGGAGGAGATGTACGTTGAGTTCGGAGGGGGGAGGTCGCCCGCTGTCGAACTGCTCCGGATGAGACCCCCTGAGGAAGTCACCGATGGGAAGGTCACGGTCATCGGTCCCGAGGTGGAGGCGATGAAGGAGGGATCTGCCGTTCCCCTCGCCATCCTCGTCGATGTAGCCGGAAAAAACATGAAAAAGGACTTTGAACCGGTCCTTGAACGTCGCATCCATAACTTCGTCAATTACGGAGAGGGGTCATGGCATGTCGCCCAGAGGGACATCATCTGGGTTAGGCTAACCAAGGAGGCCGTCTCTCAGGGGGTGAGGATGGAGCACCTGGGAAAGCTCATTGCAGCAAAGTTCAGGATGGACTTCCCGACCCTCGTGGACGCGAGCCAGGTCACCATCATCACTGATCCCGAAAAGGTACTGGAGGCAAAGCGTCAGGCCGAAGCCGTCTACGCTGAACGGGACGACAGGATCAGGGGCATGAAGGATGATGACGTCGACACCTTCTATTCATGCACCCTGTGCCAGACATTCGCCCCCAACCATGTCTGTATCATCACCCCGGAACGCCCGGCCTTATGCGGCGCGATCACCTGGCTTGATGGCAAGACAGCCTACGAAATGTCTCCTTCGGGAGCAAACCAGCCGGTCCGGAAGGGGACCAGGATCGACGGTTCCCTTGGAGAATACGAGGGGATCAACCGGTTTGTGAAGAAGGCATCACACGGAGAGGTGGACCGCTGTGCCCTGTACAGTATCATGGACGCACCGATGACCTGTTGCGGCTGTTTCGAGGCTATAGCCCTCATCCTTCCCGAGGTAAACGGGGTCATGGTGGTCTCGCGGGAGTTCAAGGGGGAAACCCCGTCAGGAATGAGTTTTTCCACCCTTGCCGGCACAATCGGGGGAGGGGCGCAGACTCCGGGGTTCATTGGCATATCAAAGAACTATCTCCTCTCCGATAGGTTCCTCCAGTCAGAAGGCGGGATATCAAGGGTCGTATGGATGCCCCTGAACCTCAAGGAGGAAATAGGGGCACGGCTGAAGGAAAAGCTTGAGAAAGCAGGTAATCCAGGACTCTACGATAAGATCGCCGATGAGACGAAAGCGGTAACGCTCGAAGACCTGATCGCCTTCCTGACCGCGGCAGGACACCCGGCACTGACCATGGACCCCCTCATGTGAAGGTGATGGAAATGACATACCAGTTACCGGGTGAATGGACAACCGCCATTACAACCGTCACCATCGGGGCGACTCC
>CASGHA010000012.1 GCA_949319355.1 uncultured Methanospirillaceae archaeon
CGGGTCTCGACACATGGCCGCATCCGTTGTAATGATGTATGGATCAGGTCAGTCCCTCTGATAGAAGGAAGTTGTCTTCCATGTATATTTAATAATTATTATTGGTAGAGGGGACAGCATCAACCAGGATGGTTTTTTGGCTGAGGATATCACCAGGAGACCATGTGATCGCGGAACGGTACCGGCGTGAACGTCAGGCAGGTAGGAAACACCCCGGACCGGTCACTATAATCATTCCAGGATATTCTCCCAGATCGACATCATCACCTCCAGGGAGAACCCGCGACCGGAGCCCGGGACAGGTGTCGACCGGGCTACCAAGCGGCATGCAAAGGACCAGGCACCTGACAGTAGGAAGGAAGCAATGAATTGATGCTTAAAAAATCATATGTTCAGCATCTTTTGATCCCACATCCCGCATACGAAATTTTATCAATAATATTTGATATTTTTGACTTAATTCGGAGAATATTCAAATTATTCTTAGTCACCCCAGGACGGAAAAAACCCGGATAAAATAACCAGTATAATAAGTGGATTTATATTACAGTGCATGACACATTATTTCCACCTCTGGTCCCGGATAACAGGGGCAATCCCTTTCCGGCAGGACGTACAATTGCGTGGTTGACATGTGCGGGATAATAGGAGTCGTGGACCGCCGGAGAAAACCGATGGATGGTTCACAGATACGAAAAGCCCTCTCTCTTATGGACGAACGGGGGAGCGGCGAGGGTTCCGGGTATGTTGTATATGGTGCTTTTCCGGAGTTTCGGGACTATTATGCCATTCACGTCTTCTTTGACAACATTCACCTGACAAAACCGGCGGTCGACGAGGTTCTTTCGTCCTGGGGAGCGGTACGGCATGAAGAGGAGGTCCCCACCTATGATACGGGAAAGATCAAGAAGGTCCACACTCCGTACCGTTATTTCTTCAAGCCTGACCCGAGTCTGATGCCAAGGAGTGCAACACCCGGCGACGATATCGTCACCCAGATCGTGATGAAGATCAACACGACCATTCCGGGAGCCCTTGTTTACTCTTCAGGGAAGAACGTCGCGGTGTTCAAGGCATCGGGATGGCCCGAGGAAGTCGCCGATTTCTATCGGATCGAGGACTACGAGGGGTACATCTGGCTCGGCCACAACCGCTACCCCACCAACACACCAGGGTGGTGGGGAGGGGCGCACCCCTTTAACCTGCTCGACTGGTCCGTGGTCCACAACGGCGAGATCACCTCCTACGGCACCAATATGAGGTACATCGAGTCGTTCGGGTACACCTGCACCATGTTCACCGACACTGAGGTCGTTGCCTACCTCTTTGACCTCCTCATCCGCCAGCACAACCTGCCCCCCGAGATCGCCGTACGGGCGCTCGCACCCCCCTTCTGGGACGAGATCGAGCGGATGCCGGAAAAGGAGCGCCTCCTGAACACAGCCCTCAGGCTCACCTATGGCCCGGCGATGATGAACGGACCGTTTGCCATCGTCGTCGCCAGCCAGGACGGCATCGTCGGTTTCACCGACCGTATCAAGCTCCGTCCCCTCGTCACCGGGACAAACGGTGACCGGCTCTATATCTCCAGCGAGGAGGCGGCGATCAGGACCTACGACCCTGATGTCACCGGGATCGAGATGCCGAGGGCCGGTGAACCGGTCATCGGGCGGGTGATCGCATGAGTATCGGTTCGGTCCCCATGAAGTACCGGGTCACCATCGACCACGACCAGTGTATGCTCTGCGAGCGGTGCATCGAGAACTGTCCCTACGGGGTGTACCGGAAGGAAGGAGAACGCATCCGGATCAACTCCCGCAACTGCGTGGCATGCCACCGCTGCATCGCCATGTGCCCGAGGGACGCCATAAGCCTCGAGGAGAAACCGCAGGACTACCGCTCCCACCCGGTATGGACCCGCGAGGTCAGGGAGGCCATCTACAACCAGGCCCGGAGCGGGAAGATCATCCTTTCCGGGATGGGAAACGCCCTCCCTTACCCGAGCATCTTCGACAGGCTCGTCCTTGACGCCTGCCAGGTCACGAACCCGAGCATCGACCCCCTGCGGGAGCCGATGGAACTGCGGACCTACATCGGCAAGAAACCCCGGAAACTCGAACTTACACGGTCTCCTTCGGGCGACGTGGACCTGAAAACGACCCTTGCCCCCAACCTCCAGTGCGAGACCCCGATCATGATAGGGCACATGAGCTACGGGGCGATCAGCCTCAATGCCCAGATGAGCCTGGCGAGGGCGGTGTCTGAGACCGGGACATTCATGGGGACCGGCGAGGGAGGGCTCCACGAACTCCTCTACCCGTACCAGGACCATATGATCGTCCAGGTCGCCTCCGGCCGGTTCGGGGTGAACATCGATTACCTTGAAAGGGGAGCCGCTATCGAGATCAAGATCGGCCAGGGGGCGAAACCAGGCATCGGGGGCCACCTCCCGGGGGAGAAAGTCTGCCTCGATGTCTCCTGTACGAGGATGATCCCGGAGGGGAGCGATGCCATAAGCCCCGCACCCCACCATGACATCTACAGCATCGAGGACCTGAAGCAGCTGGTCCGCAGCCTCAAGGAGGCGACGGAATGGAAAAAGCCGGTCTTCGTGAAGATCGCCGCCGTCCACAACGTGGCTGCAATCGCCGCAGGGATAGCGCGGTCATCGGCCGATGCCGTTGTTATCGACGGGTTCAGGGGCGGCACCGGCGCTGCCCCGAGAGTCTTCAGAGACCATGTCGGCATCCCCATCGAGGCCGCGATCGCCGCTGTCGACTCGAAACTCAGGAAACAGGGGATACGGAACGAGGTGTCGCTGATCGCAAGCGGAGGCCTCCGCGAGAGTGCTGACGTCGTCAAGGCGATTGCGCTTGGTGCCGACGCCGTGTACATCGGGACCGCCGCCCTCGTCGCCATGGGCTGCCGGGTCTGCGGGACCTGTTACCGGGGGCTGTGCCCCTGGGGTATCGCGACCCAGCGTCCCGACCTCGTCAAACGTCTTGACACGGAACAGGCGTCCGCCCAGGTCTCCAACCTGCTCCATGCATGGACGCTTGAGATCAGTGAGCTCATGGGTGCGGCGGGGATCAACAGCATCGAAAGCCTCCGCGGCAACCGTGACCGGCTCCGCGGGTACCTCCTGGACGAGTCCATCATGAAGGTCCTTGACGTGAAAGGGATAGGAGCGTGAGGTCCTGATGAAAACTGTCCGCATTGATGCACAGGGGCTGCATTACACCCCGCTTAACACGATGATTAGGGAGGCGGTTGCTGGCGGTGCCACGGAAATTGTCATTGACCATGTGATGGGACAGCGGTTTATCGCCGATGGTCTCAAAGGGAACGCGACGCTTGTCATCAACGGCGTCCCGGGCGGCGACCTCGGGATGTTCATGTCAGGTCCGACCTGCGTCGTGAACGGTAACTGTGAGCATGCCCCGGGAAACACGATGGACGAGGGCACCATCGTCATCCACGGATCGGCAGGGGACGCCGTCGCCCACAGCATGCGGGGCGGCAGGGTCCTGGTCAGGGACTCGATCGGGTACCGCGGGGGTATCCACATGAAGCAGTACGACAGCAAACGTCCCCAGCTGATCATCGGCGGGTGTGCGAGAGCATACCTCGGTGAATACATGGCTGGTGGTGAAATCCTCGTTCTCGGGACCGGCTGCAGGGAGACGGTGACTGAACGGGGCCTTGGCAGCGGCATCCACGGCGGGGCTATTTTTGTCAGGGGGGAAGTTGACGAATGGTACCTCGGGGTCGGTGCCAGGAAGGCGCCGCTTACCGGTACCGACCGGGAGGACATCGAGTCCATGGTCAGGGAATTTTCCCGGTGGTTTGGGACGGATGCAGATGCTCTCCTGAAAGAGCCGTATACCAAGATCGTGCCGTCGAGCGCACGCCCGTTCGCAAACAAATACACGTGGGAGTGAGATGATGGTCGAAATGAGTTACCAGGACCTGAAACGGGCGGTCTGGGAAAAGGGGCGGTGCTCCGGGTGCGGAGCATGCACTGCGGTCTGCCCTGCCGACGCCCTGTACTTTGACGAGCAGGGGAAAGTCTCCTCCCCGGTCCACAACGGCTACTGCAAGCAGGAGACCGACGGGGTGCCCTGCGGTGCCTGTTATGCCGTCTGCCCGAGGGTCGAACTCCCTGTCCCGGAGCCGATCGGACAGTACCGGCGGATCATCGCCGGGCAGGCTTCAAAGACCGTCCCGCGGAGCCAGAGCGGCGGGGCAGTAACCGCCATCCTTAAAAACGCCCTTGACTCGGGCCTGATCGACGCAGTCGTCACCGTAGGCGAGGACAGGATGACACTCCGTCCGTTCTCCATCCTCGTCACGTCCTCTGAGGAACTTCTGCACTCGGCCGGTTCACGGTACAGCTGGTGGGTCCCGCTCCTCGGGTCGCTCAAAACCGCGGTCATCGACCGGAAGTTCCGGAGGATAGCGGTCGTCGGGGTGCCCTGCGTCGTCCAGGCGGTCGACCGCATGAGGAGCAGCGACCATGACCTTTTAAAGCCATTCGGGAAGTCTGTCAGGCTCGTCATCGGGCTCTTCTGCACCGAGTCTTTCGACTACCGTATGCTGGTCGAGGGAAAGATGCGGCAGGAACACGCCATCGAGACCTGGCGGGTGAAGAAGCTCGACGTCAGGGGAAAACTCGAGATCACGATGTCGGACGGTTCGACCACAGCATTTCCCTTAAAGGAGATCGAGGACACGGTCCGTTCCGGATGCCACGTCTGCACCGATTTCCCTGCCCTGAAGGCGGACATCTCCGCTGGTTCGGTCGGGAGTCCCCCCGGGTATACCACCCTGGTCGTCAGGACGCCCGAGGGGGACGCCTTCGTCGACAGTGCCGTCCTCAACGGAGCGATGTGGATCACGGAGGATGTTGACCAGAAAGCCATTGAAAAACTTGCCTCGGCCAAGATCGCCAGAAACAGGGAGAACACGGTCTCCTGAACCCCCATCTCAGGGGAGACCGGCAGATTATTCATTTTCATCACCTTTTTCCCGGTAAAAGGCCTATAGTGAGATACCTCTCCATGACATACAGCCCGGAGGGGACCACTTCCAGGGACCGCCTTTCGGGAGGCTGCGTCCTCTGCCACCAGGGTGCGAAAATGGTCCTCTTTATCACCGGCACCTGCGACCGCGACTGCTGGTACTGCCCGCTCTCCGTCGAACGGAAGGACCAGGACGTAATATTTGCCAATGAACGGGAGGTCTTTTCTCCAGACGGGGCGGTCCGTGTCGCAGAGACGATGGAGGCCCTCGGCACTGGGATCACCGGGGGAGAGCCGCTCCTCGTGAGAGACCGGGTCGTTGCCTATGCACATGCCTTAAAGGAGCGGTTCGGCCCTGACCACCACATCCACCTGTATACAGGGCGGGCACCTTCCGCAGAGGACCTTGCGGCTCTCGAAGGTCTCGTCGACGAGATTCGGATGCACCCTCCCGAGAACGTATGGAGCACGATTTCCGGGTCGGAGTATGAAAAAGCCCTTGAAAGGGGGCATGAAAAGGGCTTTGAGATCGGGTTCGAGGTCCCTTCTCTCCCGGGCCTTGAGGCGTTTCTCCCGCTCATCCCTCAAACAGATGTTTTCAACATCAACGAGCTCGAGTGGGGCGAGACCTGCTCGGTTGCCATGAGGCAGCGGGGCCTCTTTACCGAGGACGACCTCCACAGTGCCATTGAAGGTGCGAAAGACTGGGCAAAGCCGCTCCTCTCCGTACCTGAGGTTCACTGGTGCTCGTCCCGGTTCAAGGACGGCGTCCAGCTGAAGATGCGGCTGATCAGGATCGCTGAACGGACCTGCCGTCCCTTTGACGAGGTCACGGACGAGGGAACGGTGGTGTATGGGGCCTGGGAGCCCGAGGGGGACGCTTCGCACCAGATAGCCGGGATCCCTCCTGACCAGAGAGAGGTCTGCGGGCCAATCGTGGAGATGTCCTGGGAGTACCTCTCCGAACATGCCGGGGACCTCCCGGGACGGAAGTGCATCGTGGAACGGTACCCTGACAGGGGGATGATCGTGGAGGTGATCCCGGTTGGCGGTTCAGGAATGCCTGTATCGTTTATATGAAAGGCACCTGCGTTCCCAGTGCACTCACATCCCGTGCCACATCGCAATAATCCAGGACGGAAACCGGCGTTTTGCGAAAATGGCCGGCGTCCAGGTGAGCCAGGGACACCGGATGGGGGCCGATGTGACCGAGCGTATGCTTGACTGGGCCCATGAGCTCTCCATCTCCCATATCACCCTTTACTCCTTCTCGACCGAGAACTTCCGGCGTGACCAGGGTGAGGTATCAGACCTGTTCGAGCTGTTCAAGGAAAAGTTCCGGTCATTTATCACGGACGAGCGGGTCCACAAGTACCGCATCAGGATCCGGATGCTTGGTGACCGGTCACTCCTCCCTTCCGACCTCCTCGCGGTCATCAGGGAGGCTGAAGAAGCATCGGCACATTATGATGGTTTTTTTTTGAACATCGCCATTGCCTACGGGGGAAGAAACGAGATCGTGCATGCCGCACGGGAGATCCTCGCGGGAGTCGAGGCAGGGGAGATCCCTCCGGACGCCATCACCCCGGGACTCGTGGAAAAACACCTGTACCCCGGAGTGACCATCCCGCCCGTTGACCTCATCATCAGGACGGGAAACGAGTTCAGGACCTCGAACTTCCTGCCATGGCTCGCGAGCGGCCACGAGTCGGCGGTGTATTTCTGCATCCCGTTCTGGCCGCAGTTCCGGATGATCGACCTCCTTCGCGCAATCAGGGTCTATTCTCAAAGGCTTGACGCACGGCAGATGACCACCTGAGAAACCTCATAACAGAGAAGCTACGCGCCGAACCGCCTGGACCGGGACTGGTAGTCACGGAGTGCCCGCAGGAAGTCCACTTTCCGAAACGATGACCAGTTCACGTCTGAAAAGAACAGCTCGGAGTAGACCGACTGCCAGATGAGGAAATCGGTCAGGTGGTCACCTCCCGTCTTAATGACCAGGTCAGGGGCGTACTGGAACGTCAGGTACTGCTCGATGACTGTCTCGTCCACATCTGATGAATGAACCCCGTTTTCAGCCATCTTCCTGATACAGCCCGCGATCTCATCGCGGCCGCTGTACCCGATGGCAACCGTTACGGGCAGGCCTTCCCCCCGTTCCTCGGTCGTTTTCCCGCACAGGAGGTTTAGGCGTGCGACCCCGCCGATCTCGCGGAGCACCGGGAGGCAGGGGCTCACATCGGCAGGCTGCGACGAGCTGACATGGAAGGTGACCTGGTCGATGCCCTTTCGTGACGGGGAGGTTCTCCACTCGTCACACCACATGACCGTTTCAAGGACCTTTCCGGGTGCCGCGACGAGGTCCCCTGCGGTAATAATGAAACAGATCTTCCCTGGAAGATCGCTCAGCGCCCGCGACAGGACGTACTCGTACAGCCGGTATATCATGATATCCGTTTCAGGAGGTCCCCGGCAGAAAGGGTGTTTGCGATGTCGTGCGGCCCGCACCAGCCCCGCCGTACGGCCATGACACCATATGCCATGTGGGCG
>CASGHA010000013.1 GCA_949319355.1 uncultured Methanospirillaceae archaeon
CCATAGAAGAAGATACCAGGGAGAATTAGTTCATTTACATAAAAAATCCTTTTTAGACCATCATGTCCAGGGATTCCTGGGGAATCATGAGCGGCCCCTGCAATTTCTGAATTTAAAAGAAAAAGAAAAGGTCCGTTTTCAGGATTATCCCGTGTAGGTCCCTTTCCCGTTCATCGAGACCCAGTACCCCTGCATCGGGTATACCGGCCGTGAGTCGGAAAATGCGGGGTCAGAGCTGCCCCTCACTATGGATGTCTCACTCTTCTGCCCGGCGGAATTGTACCCGATAATGAATACCCACGAGTCCTTGACGGAGGTCATGGCATCCTTTGCTGCCGTTGCCTCTTTTATGACAAATCCCATGGAATTCCACCCGGCATACAGGGATTTCGAGACGGGTGCAGGCTGGGCCGACTCGTACCTGAACGGTACGTTTACAGATGTTGCCGAATAAACCCATATTCCGTCCAGAGGGACGATGGGGCTGTCAAAGGCGAGAGTCTTCCACTGGGAGGTGGCAGCGTGGTATGAATAAATTGAATGCCCCTGGGTATCGAGGCCCCAGAAGAGGAGTCCCGCTTTCCGGTAGTCCGCCGAGAGGGGGGCGGGGAGACTGATGCAGTTCCACCCAGGCAGAAGGGGGAGGGTACCTTCAGGACCTGGCAGTACAGTCTGCGTTGGTATTGGTGTCACGACCTGTGTGGGGGTCGCCGTAGGGAGGGGACTTTCTGTCGGGAATGGGGCCGTCGTCGGCGGTGCAGTTGTCGGAGCAGCGGTTGGGGTTACATTCGCCACAGCCTGGACTTCTGCGACGATCGTGGGTGCGGTCGTAGTCTTACAGATCGAACACTCGGCCATGACCGGGACTGACAGGAGGGCCATGACGACACCGATGAGTCCAACCTTGTACCATCCGGATAATCGGGGCATACTAATATACAGATGGTCAGGTTCTTCACCTTAAGACTTTTCCGGGCTCACCGTGTGAAGGTAACCTTTGATGACCCAAACCATGTCCTGAGGGAGAGGAAAAAAGTCTCCGCCGGATAACGGCCACTCACGGACTAATGAAGGGGAATTGCACCCGGGGCAGGTCCTCCCGGGTTATCCGGTATGTGATTATTCCGTTCTGTTCTCCAGGGTCAGGAGGATGAAATCCGTTTTTTACAAGGACCCTGATGGATCCCGGGTTATCAGGAAACGTTCTCGCGGTGACCTCACCCAGGGTATCATCAGAAAAGATCCATGCAAGGAGCGCTCTCACCGCCTCCGTTGCAAACCCCTGGTTCAGGAAGGGCGGTACAACGGAATAACCAAGTTCGCATCCCCCGTCAGGAAGAAAAATAAAACCGCCGCTACCAACAAGGACAGGCGTTTCATCACATTTTTCAGGCTTTTTTAACCAGTAGAATGCGGAGAGCCCCCTCCTTTCAGGACTGTGCAACAGTACCATGAACTCGCTGACGGTATCCCTGTCCAGGGAAAGTGGGGGCCAGGCAGGAGGCACGTCTGCATCAATAACCCGGGAAAGCGCTTTGTTTGAGACCAGACCTGCTCTGCAGGATTCGACCGTCACCGGAACAAAAAGGAGCCGGTCTGACGGATGGGGTGCATCGTCCATTTCGTGTTTCCATTATGTGCTTTACGGGTTTGAAATACTCAGCAGGACGATATTCAGGCATCCCAGGTACTCGTACATCGCCGGGACAGTGTTACGGATAATCTTCTCGTGTTTCAGCCAGTCCGCGGGTATATAAAGAAATGGAATACTTTTTATCGAGACACCGGGGAGGATCTTCTCTATAGTTTAGGAAACCGGGGATCAGGACATACTCATACCTTTTTATCGCAAAGGATTTCCATGAACCCTCCATACATGATACCCGATCCGATATGTCCGGATATCATTTAAGAGATGCTGATACGTCCGATAAGGATGCCCTCCTTCAGATTTTCAACCATTATGCGGTAAACACGTTTGCTGCCTACCCTTCAGGACCGGTCCCGCCGGCATTCATGGACCATGTCACGGAGGGATCTGTCGCCTTCAGGGTTTGCGAGGCAGGGGGAGATGTCTGTGGGTTCTCGCTTATGAAACCGTTTCTCCCCTTCCAGACCTGCAGGCAGACGGCAACGGTCACCTATTTCCTGTCACCCCCTCATACCGGCAAAGGTGTCGGCTCCCTGCTCCTCAACGACCTGATTGACATCGCCCGTGAACAGGGGATACGGACACTTCTTGCAAACATAGCCTCGAAAAACGAGGCGAGCCTGAAGTTTCATGAGAGAAACGGGTTCACACCATGTGGGCGGTTCCATAATGCAGGAATCAAGTTCGGTGAACCATTTGATATCGTCTGGTTTGAACGGCACATACCTGAAAAAAATAACTGACTTCAATTTTACCATTTTTCAGGATCCTTTCTTCCGATAACCAGGGACATGACCTGCAGGCGGGTGCACGATACCTTTTGTACCTCTGGGGACCCATCTGAACATAACCAGGAGACTCCTGGGGCGTCCACGGCCTGAAGTGGTCAGTGGGACCTCCGGAGGTTCCCGCGTGCATTCCGGAGGACTGTTCATGGACCTGGATTTTTTCGATAAAATGCCCGAAATTGAGAAACGGACGTACCTTGAATTTATCCTGTGGCATTACCGTGTCGTCGATGCTTTCTGGTATATCTTTACCACGGAGCAGTACGGCCAGCAGGCTGCGGACGCTTTGAACGAACGGGTCTGGGGACGTGTCGCGGGAATGGCTGCGCGGGACATCAGAAATAGGTTCGCAATCACGGAAAAAGGGCTTGAAGGACTGAGGAAAACCCTCCGGTATTTTCCCTGGGCGGTCATCGTGTCATACACCATGGAGGTCAGCGAGGACGAAATGGTCCTTTCTGTCCCGGTCTGCCCCACCCAGGAAGCCCGTCTGAGGCGCGGCCTTCCGGAATATGCCTGCAGGGAGATGCACCGGGCAGAATTCACCGGTTTTGCACGGGAGGTTGATGACCGGATCAGGGTCGAGTGCATCTTTGCACCCCCGGGTCCGCATCCTGAATCGATGTTCTGCAAATGGCGGTTTTTCCTCGATAAAGATGAGTGAGACCAGGTAGCGGGGAATAATCCCTCTGCTGCCGGATGCCCGGTCAGGAAATGGCACGGTTCCGTTTTCACGGATAGTCCCTCGTCTGTGAATGGTCAGGCTGCATGATCCTTTCTGTCATGAGGTGCAAGGTACAGCCATGACGAGCCGGGTGCTGGTAGCGTATGCAACAAAGAACGGATCAACGGCAGAAATTGCGGAGGCCATCGGAAAGGAACTGGAATCATCCGAAGTGCAGGTCACGGTCAGTAATATGAAGGACGTTTCCTCGCTCGAAGGGTATGACGCCGTGGTCATTGGTGCGCCTATGTACATGGGAAAGGTCCTGAAAGACTGCGGCGTGTTTGCCGAACGCTACCGCAATACGTTGTGTTCATTACCTGTTGCAGCCTTTGCCGTGGGAATAGCCCCGGTCGAACCACGGTCAGGGTCGGTTGATGATGTCCTCCGGAAACTTGCCGTATCGCTCGTACCGGTACAACCCGTCTCTGCAACAGTATTTGCCGGAAAACTGGATGTTGAAGGGCTTTCTTTCGTCTACAGGAAGATGGTTTCGCTCCTGAAGGTACCAGGCGGGGACTTCAGGGACTGGAAAGTCATCACAGAATGGGCCCGCGGTATCCGGCCTCTCCTCGTGAAACAATAGGACCTCGCGAAACCGTTTGCAGGCTTTTCGGTGCAAAGGGGGCTTTAAAGGCCTTCATTGACTTCGGACGGACGGTATGGTGCATCCCACCGGTTACCAGTATGGGGTGGGCCAGGAATACCCCCTTACCCCCATTAATAAATCTTAGGACTTACGCAGTTCACCGAAAGATCCTTAGCCTATAAAAGCGATTATTGATATTGAATCAGTAATCGGGGCAATAATTCGTGAATCCTCAACGTTACACTGAACAAGACTACATCAGATTTCTGATCGCATCTTATCGGATGTGTACTTGTACCGAAGCAGCCCGTTGTATTCCTGAATCACGGATTCAAGCAGCTCATGATTCAGTAAATAGATTTCTTGAGAGGCAGTCTTCAGACACAGAAGCGCTCTGGCAAGAGTCTTTACCAATGATTGAGAAGGATCAAGGTTTTCTGATTATTGATGACACAACCCTGGATAAACCCTATTCAAACCAGGTCGACTTGGTCTCTTACTATTGGAGTGGAAAACACCACCGCGTGGTAAAAGGAATTAGTTTGGTAATGTCTGGACGGATGGGACGTCTATCATTCCTGTGGATTTCAGAGTGTATGACCGTGAACACGATAAAAAAACCAAGAATGATCATTTTCAGGAAATGCTGGATAAAGCGAAAGAACGCGGATTAAAGCCACATTGCGTCCTTTTCGATAGTTGGTATTCCAGCATGGAAAATTTAAAACGCATCAGAAGGATGAATTGGCATTTTCTTACCCGGATGAAATCAAATAGACAAGTAAAACACGGATTGTCTTTTTACAAGGGTGTATCAGAGGTAGATGTACCTGAAGAGGGATGTGAGGTTCATCTTCGTGGTTATGGTCAGATAAAACTGTTCAAAGTCACTCATATCGAAAAAGAACCTGAATTCTGGGCTACGGACCTTATATCCATGAATCCAGAACTTCATGAAGAACTCAAAAAAATTTCATGGAAGATTGAGGAATTTCATCGAGGGGTCAAACAATTCTGCGGAATTGAACGTTGCCAGGCTAGGAAAGCTAAATCTCAGTGTTCGCATATTCTTCTGTCAATTCGTTCCTTTTTGGTATTCGAAAAAGCCCGATTGCAAACGGGTACTAGTTGGCATGAGTCAAAAATGAGAATTCATCGGTCTTCAATAGCACAATTTATTGAAAACCCCTCGTTTTTCTAATTGGTTCAATGCGAGCTTGGGAGATTTCTTTTTCAAAACCAACTGCGTAAGTCCTATAATTGTAACTTGGTAAATCCCCCTTTTGTAGTAAAAAGCAAATAAACAAATATCCCACATGTCGGTTGTGGAAAGGAACGATTCTCAAATGCCTGTCCCAACATTGTGATTGAATTTTCCCGCCTTTTCCAAACGGCACCCGGTCACCTCAACTATCAACCGTCATTCTCCTCCGGGGTAACGCCTCCCTTCATGAAGAAAGGTGTCATTCTTCTCCTCGTTGTCCTGTACGTTGCGCTCTGCGGCTGCCTGTCCATGAGCCCTTCATCCGGTCCGTTAAAAGTCATTACCACACTGACGCATGAGGATCCGCAGACGCTGACGGCGAATGAGAGTGTCCCGGACCTTACCGGCCGGTTGACCGGCCTTACCGAAGGTCATATCCAGGGGAGCGGATTCTTCCCCCATCCGAAGCGGATTTACATCATCAGCTAGCAGCAGGGATACGGATTTGCCGGGTTCAAGGAGTATGCCCGGCCTGACGGAAAGATCTATTACGAGAACTTTTCCGGGGCGGTCTCTCCCGACGGGGGGGTTATTGCCGGCAACCAGAAACGGTACTCCATAGGTAAAAATAACCGGGCCGGACCGTATGAAAAACCTGTACAGGGAGGACGGGGACGAGGCACGAGCCTTCATCCAGATCTTCACCCGGCAGAAGGTATAACAACCGGTACCTTTTTTTCGAGGCCCTTTCGGACGGGTCTTTCCATGGCACAAGCCTTGCTCTTCTTTCCCACTCGTCCTCATTAACGGCCTGGTATCCTCATGTACCGGTCACATCCTTTGTAGTGCGGACCGGCTCTCCTATGTACAGGCCTTGTTTTTCTTTTTCCCTGGTCCACCTGCTTTCCCGGTTCACCCTCACCCTGACGCTGAAAGTCGTTGCAGTTTCACCATGATGGAGACCATGACGAGGGTCAGGAGCCCCATGAGGACGACGAGGGCCGGGAGGAGCACGGCATACCCGATCATCCCAAGGAGGCCCGGGAGGAGGAGGGGTGCGAGCGTGTTCGTTCCGAATACGATGGTCACGCAGCCGATGACGGTCAGGACCAGGAACAACCGCCTGACAATAGGGGGCCGCCTGACCGGTTTCTCCGGGGGGTGCCTGATCCCGTAGAGGGTCGGGGCCAGGATCTGCGTCGTCAGGAGCACCACCCCGGTCAGGATGTTCTGAATGCCTATGAGCGGCTGGACCACGTGGGTCAGGACCCCAGGCACGATGCAGGAGAAGGTCCCAAGGGAGGTGAACACCAGCCCGACCGCGACCATCACCCACGAACGGGTGAACCTGCTGCCGACGAACTGCCCGAGGGCCATCATCTGGAGCGAGGTCATGATAAGCAGCAGGCCGAGCTCGCCGTCCGTGCTGAAGGGGGGGAGCAGCCCGAGGACCATGGCCATGACAAGGCTGCCGAGGAGGACCATGAGCACGCCCTGGTACACGCTGAAGGTGTTCCCGACCGTCAGGGGGACCTCCCGCTTGAGCCAGCTTCCTGCCCGGGGCCGACCCTGGGCTGGTTTCCCGGGATCTGCCTGTCCCGGTCCCCCGGGCCGGTACTTACGGGTCGCCCTGTGGATGCACCAGGCGAGGAAAAACAGGCTTATCCCGAAGAGGACCAGCAGGAACGGGGTGATCGACCCGGGGAGGCTTCCCGGGAAGACGGTGATTATCCCGAGGACGACCTCGAGCAGGTAAACGATTGCACAGGCCACGGTCAGGTACTGGAGGACACCAGGGACCATCAGCCACCGGCGTGCCTTCTCCCTGGAGAAGGCCAGCTGGAGGAGGCCGAGGGGCCCTGAGATAAGGAGCACGAGACCGGCAATCAGCCGCACTGCACTGCTGAAGTACCCGGGGAGGAGGAGGGCCAGGGTCCCGGTGGCTGCTGTAAAGAGCCCTATCACGAGCACCGGCCATGTCCTGATGAGGTCCCCGAACGGCGTCTTTCCCATCGTGATGACCTGGAGGGAGACGAGGATGACAAACAGCCCGTACATGCCGTCCTCGCTGTACGGGAGCTGCCCCTTCAGGATGAAGGAGAGGAGGACCCCGAAGATCAGAAAGAACATCCCGCCGACTACGAGGAGGACGACCTCGGTGGACAGGTCGACTATTGCCCTCCGTTTCCTGTACTGCTGCAGGTCCTGGCGGACACCTGGCCCCCGTCCCGTCTCACTGCCCGTCAAGGTGCTATTCATCCTTTCCGTGTCATCCGGTTCCATTCGTCCTGGTTGAGGTCATTTTTCGGGCATAATGCCAGACTCGCCAGTCTTTCACGGTTCCAGCCCGGCCGTATCGTGTCCGGGGGCTTTAATACGCGGTTGACCGGGTGTTGTCCGGGTTATTCGATTACCCGGCCCTGGCTTGGTTTCAGGACGCTGACGGCTTTCGTCAGGAGGGTCATATTGATGCTCTTTATCGGCAGGTCAGCGAGGGCGTTGACGATATGGTACTGTTTCGGGTTGTACTCCGGCCTGAGCCTGATCCACTCGATTTCGCCCCTTCCCGTCCAGGCGCTCTTCAGGTCAAGGCCCTGCGGGTACAGGATCGGCTGGCTCAGTTCGGCGCCGGTCCCGCTCACTTTCGGGATGTAGCGCCAGCAGAGGAGGTTATAGGTCTGCTTGGCCGCCTTGAGTGCCTCGAATTCGGCCCCGGCGAGCGGCTTCGGGTCGTACATGGCCATCCTGACAAAGGTGTTCCCGTCGTAGCTTGCGTTTGTGAAGTAGTCCGGGGCGTTGAAGTATGCTGCGGGCCTGGCATGGAGGTCCTGGATATCCGCAAAGATCTTCGGGACTCCGTTCTCCTCCCGTCCCCCGATGATCGGGGTAGCGTTGTTCTCCCAGGTGACCAGGTTATAGACCCCCTCCACCCGGTCCTTTTTCCCGTTGAACCTGACCGGCACGTCTGCCGTGACAACATTGTACCTGCCACCGGCAAGCCAGTCGATCTCCCTCATCTGGCCGAACCCGTAGACGATTTCAGGCCTAAGGATCTCAAAGCCCTCAGGGATGTAGTTCGAGAGGAGGTCCCCGTCCGTAGTGCAGATGAAGCTCATTCCGACCGTATCGTAGTTGTACACCGCCATGTCGGGGGCCGGGGCGTCGAAGCCGCCGAAGTGTGCAGGCATCCGGTACGTCTTGTTCTCGTCGAATCGGAACATGATAGGTCAATAGAACACCCAAATATTATTTGAATGTTCCGGTTTCTTTTTAAAAAAATTCGCTTAAAATGGGTTTGATTCTTTAACATCCTTTTCAAAACGGATATATGCCGGACCAGGCCACCGATCTCGTTCACAATGTTAACACAGGGCTTCCAGGCCATCTGGTCATGACAGGTCCCTTTCCGTATTACCTTTCCTGATATCCTAAAACCATCAACCCTTCAGCTGGGCGTGCCCCTACACCCCGGAAAGGATACCCCGCTGCCCCTGAGGGCGCCCCGGCGGCGGATCCACGGCCCTTCAGGAGGTTGGAAATGACCAGAGAGAAACCAGAATCAAATATAGCAGGAAGGGGAAAGAAACCGGTTAAAACCCGGGATTCATTCCTCCTTAAGGCTTCCCACGGCCATCGTATGCAGGGTTTGGGGGGCGGCAGCCCCCCGGTCCTCATCCATCTGTTCCTCTTCCGGTTCAAGGTGAAAACCACGAAAATCGGCTTTGATTAAATCCTGTGATCGGAATTGCAGCTGATGAAGATCTCTCATTATAGGGTGAATAGAATTAGAGATGGAGAGGATTTTACCAGGACCGGCACTTAAATGAAGCGGCCCTCGGTCTCGAACCTGACCCGGTGGGTATGGGCATGCCGTAAGAGGAACTCCTCCACCTGCTCGTTTCCGAGGACATACCCCCCGTAAATCAGGCTGTTGGGCTCTTCGGGAACGATAATCCTGCCTTTCTTCTCAGCGACCCGGTCGAGGACATAGGAAACCGCCTTGTCAACAGGGTACGCATCTTTCGGGACCGGGGCACCACCCCCCTTATGGTCGAGCACCTTGCCGAAGATCGGTGTTGCGATGTCCCCGGGACATACGACCGAGACGCTGATGCCCTTTTCCGCATACTCGTACCGCAGGCTTTCGGACATCCCGACAACTGCGTACTTCGTCGCGTCGTAGATCACCTGCATCGGGTACGGGACGAGCCCGGCTAGCGACGCGGTGTTCACAATGTGGCCGGAGCCCTGTTTCAGCATG
>CASGHA010000014.1 GCA_949319355.1 uncultured Methanospirillaceae archaeon
AGCGGCAGTCCCAGCACCGCTTGTCCCGCCGGCAACAGACAAAACCATGTACTGGACACCCATCGCCACCGCCAGCGAAGCAAACACGAGGTTTAGGATCACCAGCATAAAATATCCGTTGAGTTCGGCTGTAAACAGGGCTCCTGCGTTTTCATTCATCAGATGATTTCCCCGGTGATCAGGTATTTCTCCCCCATAGATGAATCGGCAGGAACCTAAGATACGTTGGTTTCATTTCAAGGTTCCATCTGTAACCTGATATTTTTCATCGCATTTTTTTTGGATTTCAGATGTCCACCCGGAAATGACATCATCAGTGGGTGATGCCGTTGGGTCCTGAAAAGAGAAGGGTCTAAATCTCTCGTCCCGCCCATAATGACTGGAGAACATGGACCTCCCTGAGATCGTCATCATTTCTATTGCTTTCATCCTTGGTTTCATTATTGCATCTCTTGTATTCCGCCAGCAATCGCGGCTGGTTGAGGAGCGGGCCAGACTTAACCTTGAACGCTGGCAGATCGAGAGCGCGGGAGCTATCCGGAAGGACTCGGTCAACCGATCGCGGTCTGCGCTGAAAGGCCGGATATCGGAACAGATGGCCCCCTTACTGCCCGAATTTCCCTTTTCACCCGCAGACGCCCGGTTCATCGGTAACCCGGTCGACTACATCGTGTTCGACGGTTACACCGCGGTCAAAGACGACGGGGATGACTATGTACGTGTGGTATTGGTAGAAGTGAAAAAAGGGAAGGGAAAACTCTCAAGAGGAGAGTCGCTCATAAAAAAGGCCGTTGAAGAGGGCAGGGTCTCCTGGAAGACCGTGGTGCTCCCTGATTGATAACCTGAGGCACAAGAGACCTGGAAACTAATCAAGGTTGTACCATCTGACACGGTTCCACCGTCCCGTTTTCAGTCCCGGGACTTCCCGGCCCGGTATCTCCGGGAAAGGTTTGCAGGGATGGACCGGAAGGGGCCTTTCGGGTGTCGCCAGGTCACGAGTGGACTGAATGTCCGTCCTTTCCCATGCCTCGTTTTCATACCTGGAAATTTCAGACCTATTATCTGGATGCACGTACTAAGGCTGCACCATGAAGCCTCTGCCGCGACTCTTGAGCGTGATTATCAT
Organism: uncultured Methanospirillaceae archaeon; assembly: GCA_949319355.1. Taxonomy (GTDB): domain Archaea; phylum Halobacteriota; class Methanomicrobia; order Methanomicrobiales; family Methanospirillaceae; genus KLAP105. The sequence goes on from CASGHA010000014.1 coordinate 1,127, forward strand.
ACTGATGACTGTATTACTCCTCACTGCCGGCTGCACTCAGCCGGTAGCCCCGTCGAGACCCGTCAAACCTCCTGTCACACCCACCGGACCGGTCCCGGGCATCGCCCCTTCAACCGCCGCTGACATAAGGGACTATGTGGACAACGCCGCCGGCTTCGCACAAAACACCTCGAAGAGTGCCGCTCTTGCCGCATTCAATAACCCGACCGGCCCGTTCGTCACGGGAGACGTCTATATCTATGCCCTTGACTATAACGGCACCGCCCTTGCCCTCCCATTCCAGCCGGAACTTGTGGGAAGCGGCTTCCTGGGCAAAAAAGACGCTTCGGGAAAAGCCTATACCGATATCGAAGTCCAGCTCGTCCGCTCCGGCGGGGGCTACCTGGTCTACCACTATCCCGTGCCAGGCGGCAATGCAACCGGGAAGCTCAAGATGAGTTATGTCCGCCCCGTGGATGATACCTACTGGATAGGGGCCGGGATCTATACGAACGAGGACCGCCTCGTCGATCCGGGACTGCGGGAGTTTCTCGGGGAGGCAAAACAATATGCCCTTGCAAATGGCAGAGAAAAGGCCTCATCGGAGTTTAACAACCTGAACGGTTCGTTTGTCAGGGATGAGCTCTATATCTTTGCCTATGATTTCAACGGGACCGTTCTGTCATGGCCCCACCGTCCCGACCAGGTCGGCGTGAACCGCCTCGGTGCAACCGACCCCTACGGGACACATCACGTCGCCGCCATGCTTGCTGCTGCCAGGAACGGGACCGGGATGGTTGATTATTATTCAGTCAGCCCGTTGACGAACAGGACTGAACTCAAGATAAGTCTGGTTACCGATGTCGATGGGAAGTGGTTCATTGGTTCGGGCAGGTATATCGGTCCTGATCTGCGTGTCCTGGGAGAGTAGGCCGGGGTATACCTCGCTTGCAATGGAACAATTCAGGGGAATTTTTTACTACCCAGCTTGCATTTCCCCGGTTCAGGGCCTGCCAAAACGGGAGTGACCGGGGCCCGAGATCGAAGAAGGTGAAAGAGACCATTTTTATCTTCATTTTATGAGTCTGAACCGGTGGTCAGTACCCGCTTCCATGACCTGTTTTGTCCGGTCCTGTTCTCCTAGCAGGTCACATGAAGTATGGCAGAAAAAACGCGGCTCTCATCTGCAATTTCATTGAGGACCTCAGGGGTTGGAGCAACCCGTGCTGAGTAACCTGACAGGATATTCCGGGCATCCGGGGTGACGGGGAGGTCTCCATACTGACCGGTACCAATGTATACTGCCTCGGGCATTTCTTCTTCGAGAAAATCCAGTTCATCGGATGAGAGGGGAGTATGACCGTATTCCTTTTTCATCGACTTTGACTTCCTTTTCTCCCTCTTTGTCACGGAACGGTCACTATGAATCACGATATCGTGCTCATACCGGGTGCCGCCGACTTCTATCCACCCAAAACCGGTTTTCATGGATCCCTCAAAGATGGACTTACTCTATAAGATAAAGAGATTTCCCGTCGTACCAAGACAAAAAAAGGTCAGGTTGTTTCCTTGTCCGGCAGTGCGGCCTGCCGTGCACCACACTTGTCGCAGAATTTAGCCGTTATGGGGAGGACCGCTTCGCAGGTGCTGCAGAGTCTGGTATCAACCCCGGACGGCGGGGTGTTGCCGCATTTCGGGCACGACGGAACCTCAAGTCCCATCGGTGTCCCGCAATGCATGCAGAACCGTTTTGCTGGCTCGGCAAGGGTGATCTCCGTCCTGCCAGATACCTTGCCGGTGGTCGCGGTGATGATTGCTTTCCCCACCGCGGTCCCGGAGGTGAAGGACGCAGAACCTGAAAGCGTCCTCGGGGGTATTATCACCGAGGGTGAGACATTGCCAAGAGTTGCCGTAAGGCTTACCTTCCGTTCGTTCTGGGAAGTGATGTGCTTCCCCTTGTCATTGAGGATCTTGATGGTAAGTACTGCCGTGGAGACCCCGTCGGCGATGATGTCCCCGGGTTCTGCTGTAATCTCTATCCCTGCCTCCACACATTCAAAGGCCAGGTCCACTCCGACGGTCTTCTTGTTATCCTGGGCCGTGACCTTAACCGGGCCTCCCTCGGTGGATGCTGTGAGAACCGCTTCGACCATCGCCTTTCCCTTCGGGATGATGACGTTTTCGATGGTCCCGGCGGTTGTTGTCATGCGGACCTCCCGGTCTTTCTTTTGTGAACGCATGAGGCCGAATGCATTGTTGAAGCTGACCTGGATAGGAATGGTCGAACTCCCGTCACAGGGGACGCTCTTTTTCTGGGGCTTCAGGGTAAGGTTTTCACGGGTCAGGAGATAATAGATGATTCCGGCCGCCAGGATGAGTCCGATGATTCCGGCTATTGCTGTTGGAAGCCAGTCGGGCAGTCCACCAGGCTGAGGCGTTGCAGTCGGGGTGACCTGGGGCGTGCCGGCCAGAGACGGGGTCGCCTGGGGAGTTTCAATCGCTTTAACGGACATCTGCTGCGCAACAGAACTTCCCACTCCCAGGTTGTCCTTGACAAGCAGCGTCACGGTAATCGTGCCCCCCTTTGTGAAGAGGTGATTTACCGTCTTTCCAGACCCCGTTGATCCATCACCAAAGTCCCAGCTCCAGGACGTGATGTATCCGTCGGTATCCGATGACGCGGAGGCATCGAAGCTGACATTCAAGGGAGCGTCACCGCCAAGGGGGATCATGGTGAAGGACCCCTTCGGGGGGTTGTTCGATACCGCCACCGCTCCTGACTGGGAGCCGCCACTTCCGCCTGACGAGGAGGATCCGGCAGATGAGGAAGATGTCTGAGAGGATGCATCCTGCTGCCATGCCCCTCCTGTCCCCCCCCTTCCAGGTTCAGGGGTCGACTGGGTAAGGAGTATCCCCGGTGTTACAGCGGCCCTGGTCGGAGTCGACGTTGGCGTGGTTGTAATAGTTGCCGTTTCTGTCGGAGTCGGTTGTGCTTCCGTGACCGAAAACTGTGCGGAGGCATATGGCGGAGGTGGATAGATGAGGAGGACCTGAGGGGCACTGTATCCTGACGGCGGGGTTATTGAGGTAATGTCCAGGGAGAAACTTCCGGCCTGTACCGGGGAGTAAGTAGCCGTAACAAAACCCTGGGAATTTGTCGTTACCGAGTTGGACAGGAGTGTTTCAGATCCCGATACCACCCTGTAACCAAGGCCGGCTCCTCCTACCGGTGCACCTCCGGAGTCAGTAACTGACAGGGTTATTGAAAGAGTCTGCCCGATGGATAAATCGGAAGGGCTGAGTGTTATATGGGGGTAGGCATAATTGGTCGATGCGATACCCGTACTAGGAGTCGATGTCGGAGTAGCGCCCACAAAAGTAATGGCAGGGTTGATATAAACCCCGGAAACACGGTTTATCTGGTCCACCTCTATTGCCGATACCAGCTCTGTTGCCGGTGTCGCTGGCTCGGAGATAAACTGGGAAGCTCCCGAAGCGAAATTCCCTGCAGGGAGGTCGATACTCCGGACAAGACCAGTATCGGAATCAGCGGTCCCCGGTGCTGCAATGATGATTGCTGCGAAAATGAACAGGATGAGTATTTTCCCCCGATGACGACACCCCTTTAATTTTTTTTCCCCTTGTTTTTTTTCTGCCACGTCCATCACCATCTGGTCGATCAGAATGCTTCGCTCATCTGATATTTATAAGATTTGTGGCATCCGGCAGGAGGGTTTTTAATCTTCCTTTTTGAACGCTTACACGGGTAATACGAGGTTCTGACTGCCGTAAGGGGTCTTGA